>JAYNNS010000252.1:0-4623 GCA_038112835.1 Curvibacter sp.
CCAGGTGGCGCAGACCACGGCCGAGGTGGACCAGACCTCCACCGAGCTGCTGGCCGCGTCCAACGAACAGCTGCACGAGATCCGTGAAACCGGCCGTTCCGTCGTGGACATGTCGACCCGCATCAACCAGGTGTCGCATCAGGCGCAGGAATCGGCCGCGGTGGCGCGCCAGTCGCTGCAGGCCGCCGAATCCGGCCTCAAGGCCGTGCAGGACGCCATCGGCGGTATGAACGCCATCCGTGACCAGATCCAGGACACCTCCAAGCGGATCAAGCGCCTGGGTGAATCCTCGCAGGAGATCGGTGAAATCACTGAACTGATCTCGGACATTACCGAACAGACCAACGTGCTGGCCCTGAACGCCGCCATCCAGGCCGCGTCTGCCGGTGAGGCCGGTCGCGGCTTCTCGGTGGTGGCGGAAGAAGTGCAGCGACTGGCCGAGCGCTCCGCTGACGCCACGCGCCAGATTTCGGCGCTGGTGAAGGCGATTCAGACCGACACGCAGGACGCCGTGGCCGCCATGGAGCGTTCCACCCAGGGCGTGGTCGAGGGGGCCCGCCTGTCCGACAACGCCGGTACCGCGCTGACCGAGATCGACCGCGTGTCGCGCCGACTCGCCGAGCTGATTGAGCAGATTTCCGATTCCACCTCCAAGGAAGCGGCGATGGCCAGTGTGGTGGCCGACAACATCCAGCACATCTTTGCCGTGACCGAGCAGACCGGTGAAGGTACGCGTGCCACCGCCGCGCAGGTGCGCGAGCTTTCGCGCATGGCCGAAGAGCTGCGCCAGTCGGTGGCGCGATTCAAGATTTCCTGATCCTCAGGTTCCCGCAGGAGCCCCGTATCCATGCAAGCCCACGCAGCCGGCAGCGGCGACAACGATCAGCAGCTCAATGACCTGGGCCCCCTGGCCTGGGTGCTGGACGAGCTGCGCAAGTCGCTCGACGGCGCGAGCAAGGCCATCCGCCGTTTCGTGCGTGATGCCGAGATGGCCCGCGGCTCCGACCTCGAGTCGCTCGACGCCAGCCAGCTGCGCATCGCGCGCCAGCAACTGCACCAGGCGGTCGGTGCGCTGGAGATGGTGGGCTTGCCCGAGCCGGCCAAGGTGCTGCGTTCCATGGAGGCGCTGGCGCAGAAATTCGTCGAGCGCCCCGAATCCTGCAGCGAGGAGGCGGCCACCAAGGTCGAACGCGCCGGCTTTGCCCTGGTTGAATACCTGGAGGGGGTGCTGCGCGGCAAGGTGGCTTCCGCCATTGCCCTGTTCCCCCAGTATCGTGATGTGCTGGAGCTCGTCGGCGAAGAGCGCATCCACCCCGCCGAACTCTGGGCCCATGCCTGGCGCTGGATCGACGCCGACACGCCGGCGGCCGAGCCGCGGGCCTACGAGCCGGCGGTGCGCGCCCAGATGGACGCGGCCGTGCTCAAGGTGGTCAAGACCGGCAGCGTTTCGTCGGCCAAGTCCCTGCGTGACATCTCCCTGGGTCTGGCTGCGGCGCAGTCGTCCCTGCCGGCGCGTGCCTTCTGGAAGATTGCCGCGGCCTACTTCGAGGCCCTGGCACTCAAGCTCTGTCCGCCCGATGTCTATGTCAAGCGCGCGGCCTCGCGCGTGCTGATGCAGTACACCAGCCTGTCCAAGGGCTCGGCCGAAGTGTCGGACCGCCTGGCGCAGGACCTGCTGTTCTTCTGCGCCCAGGCGGTGCCCGCCGAGGCGGCCGCCCCGGTGCTGGAAGCCGTACGCCAGGCTTATGGCCTGGCCCAGTCGCGGGCCGTCAACTACGAGACCCCGCAGTACGGCCGCTTCGATCCGGCCGTGCTGGTGCAGGCGCGCAAGCGCATCGCCGCGGCCACCGAGACCTGGTCCGCGCTGTCCGGCGGCGATACCAACCGCCTCAAGGTCGTCTCCGAGCAGTTCAGCCAGGTGGGGGAGTCCCTGCTCAAGCTGCATCCCGAGAACAAGGAGCTGGCGCGTGCGCTGCTCAAGGCCGTGGACAGCACGGTGCGTTCCGGCGAGCCGCCCACCACGCCCGTGGCCATGGAAGTGGCGACCTCCATCCTCTACCTCGATGCCGCCTACGAGGATATGGACCCAACCGAGGCCGGTAGCATGCGCGAGCGCAGCGATCGCCTCGCGCGCCGCCTGGACCATGTGGTCTCCGGAGGGCAGCCCGAGCCGCTGGAGCCCTGGATGGAGGAGCTCTACCGCCGCGTCAGCGACCGCCAGACCATGGGCAGCGTCGTCGAGGAGCTGCGCACCGGCCTGACCGAGATCGAGAAGTCGCTCGACGCCTTCTTTCGCAACCCCAAGGACAAGGCCCCGCTCAACGACGTGCCCAACCAGCTCGCGCAGATGCGCGGCGTGTTCTCGGTGCTGGGCCTGGACCAGGCCTCGATCGCCACCGTGCGCATGCGCGACACGGTCGAGAAGTTCCTGGTCGACACCATCGACGAGGACGCCGCCCGCTCGGGCGTGTTCGAGAAGTTCGGCAACAGCCTCGGTGCCCTGGGCTTCCTGATCGACATGCTGAGCTACCAGCGTGCGCTGGCCAAGAAGCTCTTCGTGTATGACGAAGAGCTGGGCGAATTCAAGCCCCTGATGGGGCGTGAGCGCGAGGCCGCCGCCGTGGCCCCCGAGCCGGCCCCGCTGCCCCAGATCCCGGTCCCCGCGCCCGCCGCCACCGCTGCCCCGCTGCGGTCCGTGCCCGCAGCGGACAGCGGCGAGGACGATGGTGCCGAGCTGCGCGACATCTTCCTGGAGGAAGCGCGCGAGGTGGTGCGCCATGGCCTCGATGCCATTTCCTCCTTGCTGGAAGACCCGGCGGATCTGGCCCAGCAGACCACGCTGCGCCGCGCCTTTCACACCCTCAAGGGCAGCTCGCGCATGGTGGGTTTCACCGAGTTCGGTGAAGCCGCCTGGGCCATGGAGCAGATGATGAACAGCTGGCTGGCCGAGCAGAAGCCGGCCCGCCCCGAGCTGCTGCAGCTGTCCAACTCCGCGCTGCAGGGCCTGGGCCAGTGGGTCGAGGACATTGCCGCTGGCCAGGACGCCGGCCGCAGTGCCGCCGCCTTCCGCCAGTCCGCCGATGCCATGCGCCTGGACGGCCAGCTCATTTCCCTGCCCGACACCGCGCCTGTCCTGGCCCTGCCGGACAGCCTGGCCCCGGACGTCGCGGCGCCTGCGCCGGCCACACCGTCAGGCGTGGATTTCGTGTCCACCCAGATGTTCGACTTCCAGCTGGACGATGGCCCGGCATCGGCGCCGCCGGCGGATCCGGCCCTGGCGCTGGGAGACGTGAGTGACATCGATTTCGGCAGCCTGGCCCAGGTGCCGCCGGCGGCCCCCGCGGCGGCGTCGACACCCCCGGTCGAGTTCAGTCTGGACTGGCCGGCCACCGGTCTGGCGCCCGCCGCCGCTGCGGCGGAGGCGATGCCCGATTTGTCCTTCTCCCTGGACGAGACGCCGGTCCCGCCTGTTCCGTCAGCCGAACCGGTTTTCGAGCTGCCCGAGCTGCAGAACAACTGGGCCGATACCACGACCGGTGCTGAGGAGGAGTCCGTTCGCGACCAGGGACCGGACAGCAAGGTGCCCGCCATCGACGGCTTCGAGTTCGACCTCCAGCCGCCGACTCCCACGCAGGCACCGGCCGAGGAGCAGGTCAAGGTCATCGGCAGCCTGCGCATCGGCATTCCGCTCTACAACGTCTTCCTCAACGAGGCCGACGAATGGTCGCGCCGCCTCGTGACCGAACTCAACGAGTGGTCGCTGGAGCTGCACAACCCCGTGCCCGACAGCGCCATTGCGCTCGCGCACTCCCTGGGCGGCAGCTCGGCCACGGTGGGATTCAAGGCCCTGTCCGAGATCGCCCGCGCGCTGGAGCAGGCCATGCAGCACGTGCAGTTGCACCGCCAGGGCCAGCCCGGGCATGCGCAGACCTTCGTGGCCGCGGCTGACAACATCCGCCACCTGCTGCACCAGTTCGCTGCCGGTTTCCTCAAGAGCCCCGAGCCGGGCCTGGTCGAGGCCTTGCAGGCCATCGCTGGCACCGAATTCGGCCCGCTCGATGCGATGGACCGCCGCTCTGCGGCCGCTGCCATCACGGTGACCGAAAGCACCGACCTGGATCCGGCAGCAGGTCGCGCCCGCGCCCAGGCCGGTGGCGCCCCGGCCCGGTGCGGCCCAGATCGTGGCCGAGGACAGCGACGAGGACATCGATGCCATCGATGTGATCGACCCCGACCTCTTCCCCATCTTCGAGGAAGAGGCGGCCGAGCTCATGCCGCAGCTGGCCTCGGCCCTGCGCCAGTGGTCCGGCCAGCCCGATGACGGCAGTGCCCGCCTGGATGTGCTGCGCGTGCTGCACACGCTCAAGGGGAGTGCCCGCCTGGCTGGCGCCATGCGTCTGGGCGAAATGGCCCACCGCATGGAGTCGGCCATCGAGCAGATGGGCAGCGACTACGTGCAGGCTGCCCAGATCGAGCCCATGCTCGCCCGCTACGACCGCCTGCAGGAGGCCTTCGACGAACTCTGCCGCGGCCCCGTGCTCGACGAAACCCTCGCCGTGGCGGTGCCGGCGGCGGCCGATCCTGTCGCCGAGACGCCGTCCGCCGAGGCTCCGCGGGCCGACG
>JAYNNS010000253.1:0-4328 GCA_038112835.1 Curvibacter sp.
TACCTCACCAACTTCCTCGTCCGCCGCGCCGGCCCGCCGCTCCGGCGCTAAGCGCCGAACACCCGCCCCCAGCGCCTCGAGGCCGACAACCGCGCCGCGCTGGCTAACCCGCAGCCTTGAGCTCGCGCACGCGCTGCAGGTTGAGCAGCGCGGCCTCGATGGCGGCGGCCGTGGTCAGCGGCTGCTCCATGGGGAAAAGGTGCGAGCCGTCGAGGATGGTGATGCGACCCTTGGTGACCTTCTCGGTCATGGCCATGCCCACCTGCTTCATCTCCACCGAATGGCGTCCGCCGATGAAGGCGGCCGGGCATCGGAGCGGATGGCGCTTGAGCAGGCTGTCCAGGTGGTGGGGGATGGTGTTGTAGATGGCCGTCTCCACCTCGCGCGTGAAGCTGAGCACGCGCTGGCCGTTTTCCTCGTGCATGCCGTGCGCCACGTAGTCGCGCAGCACCTGCTCGTCCCAGTGGGCGAAGGCCTTCTTGTGGCGCAGGTGGGCGTAGGCCGCCTCGGCATCGGGCCAGCTGTTGCGCCGGGCCTTGCTGATGGCGCCGGGCGAGACCGCGCCGATGAGCTGCGTGCGCTTGGCCACGTTCACGCTGGTGGCGCGCCAGCCGCCGAGGATGGGCGAGTCGATCAGCAGCACGCCGCAGGCCAGTTCGGGGTGGCGCGCCGCGGCCATGAGGCTGAGGAAGCCGCCCAGCGAGTGGCCGACCAGGAAGGCGGGTTCGCCGCTCTTGTGCTGCTCGGCGGCGGCGAAGTCGGCCAGCTGCTGCACCAGATGGGGCCAGTTGCTGGTGACGGGGTAGCGTTCGTCGTGGCCGTATTTCTCCACCGCCTTGACCTTGAAGCCGCGCCGGCGCAGCTCGGTGAAGAGCTGGCGGTAGGTGCCGGCCGGAAAGCTGTTGGCGTGGGAAAAGATGATGGAGGGCAGGTGGCTGTGCATAAGGCGCAGGAGCGGCGGCTCAGGGTTGGGCCGCGAGTTTCTTCAGTGCGTACAGCGCATCGAGCGCGTCGCGCGGGCTCAGGGCGTCCGGGTCGATCTCGGCCAGGCGGTTTTCCACCGCGCTGGGCGCCGTGGCCTCCACCACGGGCGGCGGGGCGAACAGGTCCACCTGGGCCTGGGTCTGGCTGGCGCTGTGCTCCAGCGCTTCCAGCGCGTGGCGCGCATGGTGAACCACGGCAGCGGGCATGCCGGCCAGGCGCGCGACCTGGATGCCGTAGCTGCGGCTGGCCGGGCCGGGCTGGATCTCGTGCAGGAAGACGATGTCGTGGCCCGACTCGGTGGCGCTCACGTGCACGTTGACGGCCGCATGGTGCTGCGCCGGGAATTCCGTGAGCTCGAAGTAGTGCGTGGCGAAGAGCGTGAAGGCCTGGGTCTTGTCGTGCAGCTGGGTGGCGATGGCGCCGGCCAGGGCCAGGCCGTCGAAGGTGGAGGTGCCGCGGCCGATCTCGTCCATGAGCACGAGCGAGTTAGGGGTGGCGGCGTGCAGGATCTGCGCGGCCTCGGTCATCTCCAGCATGAAGGTGGACTGGGCGTTGGCCAGGTCGTCGGCCGCGCCGATGCGGGTGTGGATGGCGTCGATGGGGCCGAGACGGCAGGCGCCGGCCGGCACATACGAGCCCATGGAGGCCAGCAGCACGATCAGGGCCACCTGGCGCATGTAGGTCGATTTACCGCCCATGTTCGGGCCGGTGATGATCTGCATGCGCTGCTTGAGCCCCAGGCGCGTGTCGTTGGCGATGAAGGCGCCGGAACTGGTTTCCGCCAGCCGCGCCTGCACCACCGGATGGCGGCCGGCCGTGATCTCGATGCAGGGCTCGGCGGCGAACTGGGGCGCGCACCAGTCCAGTGTGAGCGAGCGTTCGGTCAGCGTGCACAGCACGTCGAGCGAGGCCAGGGCGCGCGCGGTGCGGGTCAGGGCCGGGATGTGGGGCTCGAGCTGGTCCAGCAGCTGCTCGTACAGCCACTTCTCGCGGGCCAGCGCGCGTTCCTGGGCCGAGAGGGCCTTGTCCTCGAAGGCCTTGAGCTCGGGCGTGATGAAGCGCTCGGCGTTCTTGAGGGTCTGGCGGCGGCGGTAGTCCTCGGGCACGCGGTCCAGGTGGCTGCTCGTGACCTCGATGTAGAAGCCGTGCACCTTGTTGAACTGCACGCGCAGGTTGGCGATGCCGCTGCGCGCGCGCTCGCGGGTTTCGAGTTCGAGCAGGAAGCCGTCGCAGTTGGTCTGGATGGCACGCAGCTCGTCGAGTTCGGCGTCGAAGCCGTGATTGATGACGCCGCCGTCGCGCACCAGGGCTGCGGGCTCGGGCAGCAGGGCGCGCGCCAGCAGCCCGGCGCAGCCCGCGGGCGGCAGCAGGTGCTGGGCGATCTGGGCCAGCAGGCCGGTCTGGCCGGCCATGACGGGCGCCAGTTGCTCTGTTTTTTGTAGCGTCTGCTGCAGGGCCACGAGTTCGCGCGGGCGGACCTGGCGCAGCGCGATGCGGGCGGTGATGCGCTCCACGTCGCTGCAGCCCTTGAGCTGTTCGCGCAGGCGCTGCCAGGGTCCCGCGCGCAAAGAGGTGATGGCGTCGAGCCGCTGCTGGGCCGGGGCGCGGTCGCGCGTGGGTTCGAGCAGCCAGTTCTTGAGCAGGCGGCTGCCCATGCCCGTCATGCAGGTGTCGAGCAGGGAGAACAGCGTGGGGCTGTCCTCGCCGCGCAGGGTCTGCACGAGTTCGAGGTTGCGCCGCGTGGTCTGGGGCAGGTCGATCAGCTGGTCGTTGCGCTGCACGCGCACGCCGTGCACATGGCTCAGGGCCCGGCCCTGGGTGTGCTCGGCATAGGCCAGCAGGGCCGCGGCCGCGGCGTGGGCCTGGGGCAGCTCGGTGGCACCCCAGGCGGAAAGACTGGCGGCCTTGAGCAGTTCCAGCAGCTTGGCCTGGCCCAGGGCCGCGTCGAACTGCCACTCGGGGCGCAGGGCCAGGGCGATGCCGCTGGCCTGCTTGAGCCCCTGCAGGCGCTGCTCGAAGACGGGTGTGCAGCCGGCGCTGTAGATCAGCTCGCCGGGCGCGATGCGCGCCAGCCACTCGGGCAGTTCATCGGGGCTGCATTCGGCGAGAAACACCTCGCCCTGGGTCACGCTGAGCCAGGCCAGGCCCACGCTGTTGCGCGGGCCCTGGTGCACGGCCAGCAGCAGGGATTCGCTCTTTTCGTTCAGCAGGGCGGAATCGGTCAGCGTGCCGGGCGTGACCACGCGCACCACCTTGCGCTCCACCGGGCCCTTGGCTGTGGCCACGTCGCCCACCTGCTCGCAGATGGCCACCGATTCGCCGAGCTTGATCAGGCGGGCCAGGTAGGTCTCGACCGAATGGAAGGGCACGCCGGCCATGACCACGGGCTGGCCGGCCGACTGGCCGCGCTGCGTGAGCGTGATGTCGAGCAGGCGCGCGGCCTTCTCGGCGTCGGCAAAGAAGAGCTCGTAGAAGTCGCCCATGCGGTAGAACAGCAGCGTGTCGGGGTACCCGGCCTTGAGGCTCAGGTACTGCTGCATCATGGGCGTGTGGGAGGCGAGATCGGCCGGAGAGGACATCCCGGCGAGTCTATCAATACCGCCGTGCCTGGGCGGGGCGGGTGCCGGGCCAGGCCGGCTTCAGTTCAAGCCGAGCAGCTTGGCCAGGCTTTTCTCGTCCCCCGGCGACACCAGCATCAGGTGTTCTTCCAGCTCGCGCAGGTGCTGGTCCATGAGCTGGACCGCGCCTTCGGCGTCGCCCCTGGCGATGCAGTCGACGATGCGCTCGTGCTCGTCGTGTTCGCAGGCGGCATTGCCCGGGGGCTGGTGCACGGCGACGATGAGGGAGCAGCGCGAGACGATCTCGGCCAGGTAGCGCTGCAGGATCGCGTTGCCCGAGAGTTCGGCCAGGCGCAGGTGGTAGGCGCTGGCCAGGCGGGCCCAGGCCGGCTGGTCGAAGCGGTGCATGGCCTCGTGCTCGGCGCGCAGCTGTTCGCGCAGGCCCTTGAGGTCGCGGGCGGTGGCGCGTTCGGCCACCAAGCGCACGATGCTGGCTTCCAGCGCGCGGCGGGCTTCGAAGATCTGGCGCGTCTCCTCGCGCGTGGGCACGGCCACGATGGCGCCCCGGTTGGGGCGCAGCTGCACGATGTGGTCGTGCGCGAGCTTCTGCAGCACCTTGCGCACCACCGAGCGGCTGACGCCGAAGAGTTCGCACAGCGGCGCCTCGGGCAGCTTGGTGCCGGGCTTGAGGCGCTGGCTCATCACGCTCTCGAACACGGCGCGGTAGATGCGGGCTTCGACGTCCGTGCTGTCGGCGCTGTCGCCCTCGCCCGCCGTGCTTTCCAC
>JAYNNS010000253.1:4338-4620 GCA_038112835.1 Curvibacter sp.
TGTCGCCCTCGGCCGTGTCTTCCACGGGCGGCGCGGGCGTGCGCTGGCGCGGTGGCGGCGCACGCCGGGCGGGGCGTGCGCTGGCGCTACGAGGCGGGGTCGATTTGGGCATGCAGACGGCGTGCGAGTTGGATCAGGGCCAGGTCGCTGCCGGCCGGGCCCAGCAGCGAGATGCCGAGTATGTCACCGCCCGTGGTGCGCACCGGCAGGCTGATCTGCGGCAGGCCGCTGAGGCCGGCGATGCAGGTGATGGCCATGGTGCGCAGGCGTACGGTGTCCACG
>JAYNNS010000254.1:0-4619 GCA_038112835.1 Curvibacter sp.
GCCCAGGCCCTGGCGCCGGGCGCGCCCGGGGCGGCCGGCGCGGCCGCGCCGGCGCCCGTGAGCACGCGCCGCGAGTCCATCATCAACTACGAGGTCGACAAGACCGTGCGTGTGGTGCGCGCCGGCAGCGGCGTGATCAAGCGCCTGAGCGCCGCCGTGGTGATCAACCACCGCAGCGAGACCGATGC
This sequence comes from Curvibacter sp., assembly GCA_038112835.1. Classification (GTDB taxonomy): domain Bacteria; phylum Pseudomonadota; class Gammaproteobacteria; order Burkholderiales; family Burkholderiaceae_C; genus Hylemonella. Next base: position 189 of record JAYNNS010000254.1, read on the forward strand.
CCGCGGCCGGACCACGGTCGTGCCGCTGTCCGAGCAGCAGCTCGAGAAGATGACCGCCTTGGTGCGGGAAACCATCGGCTACACCCAGGAGCGCGGGGATTCCGTGAACCTGATGAATGCCCCCTTCGCCCAGGACAAGATCGACCTGCCCGAGGTGCCGCTGTGGAAGCAGCCCGAGGTGCAGGAGCTGGCGCGCAGCTTCGCGTGGCCGCTGGGCATGCTGCTGCTGGCCGTGCTGGTGCTGTTCGGCGTGATCCGTCCGGCACTCAAGTCCCTGGGTGCGCCGGCCAAGAAGCGCCCGCAGCTCGACGCCATGCTGTCCGAGGAGCCCGAGCGCCCGCAGCTGGAGGCGGCGGAGAGCAAGCCTGCCGGCCCGACGCCGGGCGAGAAGGCGCTGGAAGACGCCCGCAAGCTCACGCGCGACAACCCGGCCGCCGTGGCTGGCATCGTCAAGGGCTGGATCAGCGGCGAAGGCCAGGGCGGTGCCCTGACCATCTCGGGATAAGACCATGGCCACCACGCCCGACGACGGTCTGCAGGACGCCGCAGTCCTCCTCATGTCCCTGGGGGAGGAGGAGGCCGCCGAGGTCTTCAAGCACCTGTCGCCCAAGGAAGTGCAGAAGCTGGGCGAGGCGATCGCCCGGACCAAGTCCATCACGCGCGAGCGCGTGGATGAGGTGGTGACCAAGTTCACCAACATCGCGGCGGCGCAGAGCCTGCTGGGCTCGGATTCGGGCGACTACGTGCGCTCTGTGCTCAAGCTCGCCCTGGGCGACGTCAAGGCCGCGCTGCGGATCGACCGCATCCTGCAGGGCGGCGATGTCTCGGGTATCGAGAGCCTGAAGTGGATGGATCCGCTGTCGGTGGCCGAGCTGCTGCGCAACGAGCACCCGCAGATCGTGGCCGCCATCCTGGTGCACCTGGACTATGACCAGGCGGCCGACATCCTCAAGAACCTGACCGAGCGCCAGCGCAACGAGGTGATGCTGCGCATCGCCACCATGGAGGGCATCCAGCCCACTGCGCTCAAGGACCTCAACGAGGTGCTGTTCAAGGTGCTGGCCGGCGGCGACAAGATCCGCAAGGCCTCGCTGGGCGGCATCAAGACCGCGGCCGAGATGATCAACCTCATGGGCACGGTCATCGAAGGCACGGTGCTGGAGTCCATCCGCGGTCACGATCCCGAGCTGGCCCAGAAGATCATGGACAAGATGTTCGTGTTCGACGACGTGATGAAGCTCGACGACAAGGCCATCCAGATGATCCTCAAGGAGGTGGCCTCCGAGTCGCTCATCGTCGCGCTCAAGGGGGCCAGCCCCGAGCTGCGCGACAAGTTCCTCTCCAACATGTCCTCGCGCGCCGCCGAGTCGCTGCGCGAGGACCTGGAGTCGCGTGGCCCCATGCGCCTGTCCGAGGTCGAGGCGCAGCAGAAGGAAATCCTCAAGATCGTGCGCCGCCTGGCCGACGAGGGCCAGATCGTCATCGCGGGCGGTGCCGACGATGCCATGGTCTGACCCCCCACCCCGAGCCTGAACCATGCGCCCCACCACCCGTTTCATCCCCGGCGAGGAGATCGACGCCGTCTCGCGCTGGAGCTTTGCCGATGTCGATGCCGCCGCCATGCTGCTGGAGCAGCAGACGCGCGAGCGCGAGCGCAACCAGCACCTGGAGGGTGCGCGCCAGCAGGCCCATGCCGACGGCTATGCCCAGGGCTTTGAGCAGGGGCGTGCGCAGACCCTGCTGGGCGCGCAGAAACAGATCAGCGACTACATCGCCGGCCAGGGCCGCGAGACCGCGCAGCAGCTCGGCGCGCTGCTCGAGTCGGCGCGCGCGCAGCTGGAAGCAGCCGAGCAGATGGCCGCCCAGTCCGTGCTGGAGCTGGCCTGCGAGCTCGCCCGCCAGGTGCTGCGCCACGAGATCGCGAGCAACCCCAACGCGCTGCTGCCCGTGATCCGTGAGGCCCTGGGCCAGCTCTTCGCCGACAGCAAGGCGGTGCAGATCCGCCTGCACCCGCTGGACCTGGACGTGCTGCAAGACATCCTGCACGAGGAATTTCCCAACCTGCCGCTGACCCTGCAGCCCGACGCCACGCTCACGCGCGGCGGCTGTCTGGTCGAGTCCGCGGGCACGGTGATCGACGGCCGGCTGGAGAAGCGCTGGGCGCGCGCCATCGGCCGCCTGGGCCAGAACCTGAGCTGGGAGGAGGGCGGCGATGAGCAACCCTGAGCCCGGCGCGCGCTGGCGCGACTTCCTCGACACCGCGCACCGCCAGGCCGCGGCGCCGCAAAGCACGCTCGAGGCCGGCGGCACCCTCACGCGCCTGACCGGCCTGGTGCTCGAAGCCGTGGGCATCCGCGCGCCCGTGGGCTCGCAGTGCCTGATCAGCCAGGGCGCCCAGCCGCCCGTATTGGCCGAGGTGGTGGGCTTCTCGGGCGACCGGGCCTATCTCATGCCCGCCGGCGACGTGCAGGGCCTGTCCAGCGGCGCCAGTGTGGTGCCCACCGCGCCCTATGTGGCCACGCCGCGCCTGGGCGACAGCCCGCAGGCCCAGCCCGCGCTGTACGCCCAGGGCCAGCTGCGGCTGCCGCTGGGCGAAGGCCTGCTGGGCCGCGTGGTGGACGCCCATGGCGAGCCTATGGACCGGCGCGGCCCCCTGCTGCAGGTGGTCTCGCGCCCGCTGGACCGCAGCCCCCTCAACGCCATGGACCGCGCGCCCGTGGGCGAGGCGCTGGACACCGGCGTGCGCGCCATCAACGCGCTGCTGACGGTCGGGCGTGGCCAGCGCCTGGGCCTGTTCGCCGGCGCCGGCGTGGGCAAGAGCGTGCTGCTGGGCATGATGGCGCGCTACACGCAGGCCGACATCATCGTCGTGGGCCTGATTGGCGAGCGCGGCCGCGAAGTCAAGGAATTCATCGAGGACATCCTGGGCGAGGAGGGGCGCGCGCGCTCGGTCGTGGTCGCCGCGCCCGCCGATGCGCCGCCGCTGCTGCGCATGCAGGCGGCCAGCTACGCCACGGGCGTGGCCGAATACTTCCGCGATCAGGGCAAGCACGTGCTGCTGCTCATGGATTCGCTCACGCGCTACGCCATGGCCCAGCGCGAGATCGCGCTGGCCGTGGGCGAGCCGCCGGCGACCAAGGGCTACCCGCCTTCCTGCTTCGCGCGGCTGCCGCAGCTGGTGGAGCGCAGCGGCAACGGCCTCAACGGCGTGGGCTCGATCACCGCCTTCTACACCGTGCTGGCCGAGGGTGACGACCAGCAGGACCCGATCGCCGATGCGGCGCGCGCCATCCTGGACGGGCACATCGTGCTCACGCGCGCGCTGGCCGAAGCCGGCCACTACCCGGCCATCGACATCGCGCAGTCGGCTTCGCGCGTGATGCACAACGTGGTGAGCCGCGAGCATTTCGAGCTGGCGCGCCAGTTCCGCGCCATCGCCTCGCGCTACGAACGCGGGCGCGACCTGGTGCAGATCGGCGCCTACGTGCACGGCTCCGATCCGGCGCTGGACGAGGCGATCCGCCTGCATGCGCCCATGAGCGATTTCCTGCGCCAGGACATGTATGCCGGCGTCCGTCTGCCGGACAGCGTGCAGGCCATGGCGGCCACGATCCAGCGCGAGGAGGCCTTCCCATGAACGGGTGCGCTGAAACGGGGCGGAGGTCGTCATGTCGGCGCTGAAGAGTCTGGTGCTGGCCATCGAGGTCGCCGCGCGCGCGCGACCAGGCCGACCAGGCCTGGCAGCAGGCGCGCCGCGCGCTCACGCATGCCTGCGGGCAGCTCGACCAGCTGGAGAGCTATGCCGCGGACACCGACGCGCGCTGGGCCACGGCCGCCGCGGCCACGGTCAGCGCCGAACTGATGCAGCACCACCAGCATTTCATGCAGCGCCTGCGCCATGCCATCGGCCTGCAGAGCGGGGCGGTGCGCGACCTGGAGCGCCAGGCCGAGACAGCGCGCCTGCAGCGTGTGCAGCAGGAGGTTCGGCTCAAGGCCTTGCAGCAGCTGCTGGAAAAAAGGCTGGCGGAACGTGCGCGCCGAGAAGCGCGGCTGGAGCAGAAACAGATGGATGAGCTGGCGGTCCTGCAATACGCCCGCCGTGTCGGCGCCCCCGGCCGACGCATGACAGGAGAATTCCCATGAGCATCGAAAACGGTATCACCCCGGGCGCCTCCAAGGCGGCCAGCTTGGTCGCCGGCCACGGCGCGTCCCGGCCCCAGCCCGGATCGGGCGCACCCGGCGGCTTTGCCCATCTGCTGCTGAACCTGGGCGCGGAGGAGCTGCCGGCCGACATGCTCTGGGGCGAAGCGGCTGCGTTGCCCGGCGAGGAGACGCTGCCCGTGGCGGACCTGGGCGCAGCCTCTGCCGCCGAGGCCGTGGACCCGGCCCTGCTGGCCCTGGTGCCCGCGCCGGCCACGGGCCCGGCCGCAC
>JAYNNS010000255.1:0-1479 GCA_038112835.1 Curvibacter sp.
GAGCCACGCTGCTGCAGCGGCGCACCGTGGACGTGCAAGGGAAAAGCCGCGCCTGGATCAACGGCAGCCCGGCCACGGCCACCCAGCTGCGCGAGCTCGGCGAGCGGCTGTTCGATATCCATGGCCAGCACGCCTGGCAGAGCCTCACGCGGGCCGATGCCGTGCGCGGCCTACTCGACGCCTACGCCCAGCTCGACACCAGCGCCCTGGGCCAACGCTGGGAACAATGGCGCGCCGCCCTGCACACGCTGGACGAGGCCCGCCAGGCCCAGGACACGCTGCAGCGCGAACGTGAGCGCCTGGGCTGGCAGATTGGCGAGGTCGAGAAGCTCGCTCCCCAGCCTGGCGAGTGGGACACGCTGAACACTGACCACAGCCGCCTGGCCCATGCGCAGGCCCTGATGGATGCGGCCCAGGGTGCGCTGGAAGCGCTCGACGGCGAGGAAGGCGGCGCCAACCACGCGCTCGACAGCGCCCGTCAGACGCTACAAAATCAGGAGCATCTGGAGCCTGAATTCAAATCGCTGGTCGAGGTATTGAACTCCAGCCTGGCCCAGGTGGAGGACAGCGTGCACACGCTGCGCGCCTACCTGCGCCGTACCGATCTGGACCCCGAACGCCTGGCCGAGCTCGATGCACGCATGACGCAGTGGATAGCGCTCGCGCGCCGGTACAAACGCGCACCCGAAGAGCTGGCTGCCACGCTGGCCGGCTGGAAGGACGAACTGGCACGGCTCGACGCCGCCGCCGATCTGGCCGCCCTCGAAGCCGCCGAGCAGCAGGCCCAGGCCGCTTATCTGAAGGAAGCACAAACCATATCGAAAGCCCGCGCCGTGGCCGCGCCCAAGCTGGCCCAGGCCATCACCCAGGCCATGCAGGGCCTGGGCATGCAGGGCGGCCGCTTCGACGTGCAGTTGCACAAGGCCGAGCATCCCATGCAGAGCGGGCTGGAGGACGTGCACTTCCTCGTGGCGGGCCATGCGGGCAGCACGCCACGCCCCGTGGGCAAGGTGGCTTCGGGCGGCGAGCTTTCGCGCATTGCGCTGGCGATTGCCGTCACCACCAGCCAGCTGGGCTCGGCCCAGACCCTGATTTTCGATGAGGTGGACTCGGGCGTGGGCGGGGCCGTGGCCGAGACCGTGGGCCGCCTCATGAAGCAGCTGGGCCGCGACCGCCAGGTGCTGGCCGTGACCCACCTACCCCAGGTAGCCGCCTGTGCCGACCACCATCTGGTTGTCGCCAAACAGCGCCAGGGTCAGGCCACGCTGAGCCAGGTCGGCCTGGTACAGGGCGAAGCCCGCGTGGGCGAGATCGCCCGCATGCTGGGGGGGGAACGCCTCTCCAACACCACGCTGGCTCACGCCAAGGAAATGCTGCAGGGCCAGGGCTGAGCAGGCAATGGAGATCGTCCTCATCACCGGCATGTCCGGCTCCGGCAAATCGGTGGCGCTCAACGCGCTGGAGGACGCGGGCTACTAC
>JAYNNS010000255.1:1489-4612 GCA_038112835.1 Curvibacter sp.
CCGCGACCGCCAGGTGCTGGCCGTGACCCACCTGCCCCAGGTCGCGTCCTGCGCCGACCACCATCTGGTCGTGGCCAAGCAGCGCCAGGGCACGCAGACCCTGAGCACCGTCGCACCGGTGCAGGGCGAGTCCCGCGTGGCCGAAATCGCGCGCATGCTCGGGGGCGAGCGCCTGTCGGGCACTACGCTGGCCCACGCCAAGGAAATGCTGCAAGGCCAGGGCTGAAGCACCGTGGAGATCGTCCTCATCACCGGCATGTCCGGCTCCGGCAAGTCGGTGGCGCTCAACGCGCTGGAGGACGCCGGCTACTACTGCGTGGACAACCTGCCGCCCGAGCTGCTGCAGCCCCTGGTCGCACTCGACCAGCAGCACGCCGCCAGCCGCGTGGCGATTGCCATGGACGTGCGCAGCGCCACGTCGCTGCCGCTGGTACCGGCGCAGCTCGCCGCCCTGCGCCGCCAGGGCATCGCGGTCACATCGCTCTTCCTCGACGCCTCCACCGACACCCTGGTGCGCCGCTACTCCGAAACACGGCGCCGGCATCCGCTCTCCAAGGCCGCCGGCGCGGCAGAGGACCTCAACCGCATCCTGGTGGAAGCCATCGAGCTCGAGCGCGAGTTGCTGGCCGAGCTGCGGGAACAGGCGAAGGTCATCGACACCAGCCTGATCCGCCCCTCGCAGCTGCAGGGCTACATCAAGAGTGTCATCGGCCTGCCCGGCAGCGCCCTGACCCTGGTCTTCGAATCCTTTGCCTTCAAGCGCGGCATCCCGGTTGACGCGGACTATGTGTTCGATGTGCGCATGCTGCCCAACCCGCACTACGAACCTGAGCTGCGCCCGCTCACCGGCCTGGACGCGCCGGTGGTGGATTTCCTGCGCGCCCAGCCCGAAGTCGGGCGCATGTCTGAACACATCCGGACGTTCCTGGAGCAGTGGCTGGACGCGCTCTCGCACAACCACCGAAGCTACGTGACCGTGGCCATCGGCTGCACGGGCGGGCAGCACCGCTCGGTCTATCTGGTGGAAGAGCTGGCGCAGCACTTCGGCAGACGCTGGCAGACCCTGCGCCGGCACCGCGAACTGGGCTGACGACGCCCCTCTGTTCAATCCTGCAGCAGCCTGCGCACGGGCGCGGGCAGACCCAGCGCGGGCCAGTCACCGGCGGCCTGCCAGTCGCCGGTTTCCGACAGCCTGACCCTGGCCGGCAGCTGCACCCGCACGGGATGCAGGTGCAGGTCCTTGTGCGTGAGCACATGGGTGAACACGGGCAGCGCCTGCAGGCGCTCCCGGTAGGCGGCCGGAACGGCGGCCTGCAGGGCCGCAAGGCTGTCGAACAGCTCCAGGCAGTAGAGCCCGGCCCAGACCCCGGGCGTGGGACGTCGGCACAGCCAGACCGCACCGTCGCGCGTATGCGCCCACAAGAGCCAGAGCGACTGCGCAGTGCGCTTGAGCTTGCGGGTCTTGAGCGGGTAATCCTCGGGTCGCCCCTCCCGCCGCGCCACGCAGAGCTGCGCCGCCGGACAGGCCGCGCAGGCCGGCCTGCGCGGCAGGCAGACCGTGGCGCCCAGGTCCATGACCCCCTGGGTGTAGCGCGGCATGGCGCGCTGCAGGTCACGTTGCGGCAACAGCTCGGTGGCCAGTTGCCAGAGCGTGCGCTCGTTCGCTCCCGAGGCCAGATCCGCGCCGTAGCCCAGCAGCCGCGTCAGCACCCGCTTCACATTGCCGTCGAGAATGGCCACCCGTTCGCCGAAACAGATCGAGGCGATGGCCGCCGCCGTGGAGCGGCCGATGCCCGGCAAGGCCTGCAGGGCCTGCGCGCTGCGCGGAAACTCGCCCCCGTGATGCTGCACCACCTGCAGCGCACAGGCGTGGAGGTTGCGCGCCCGGCTGTAGTAGCCCAGACCGCTCCAGAGCGCCAGCACGTCGTCCAGCCCGGCTGCAGCCAGCCCCTGCACATCGGGAAAACGCTGCAGGAAGCGCGCGTAGTAGTCGCGCACCGTGGCCACCTGGGTCTGCTGCAGCATGATCTCGGAGAGCCAGACACGGTAGGGGTCGCGCGTGCCCTGCCAGGGCAGGTCCTGCCGCCCGTGGCGGGCCTGCCAGCCCAGCAAGACTTCGGCCCAGCCCTCGGGCAGGGGCGGGCGGTCGAATGCGGGGGACGGCCGGGGCCGGCTCACGAGGCCTGCAGCTCGGCCGCCAGCGTGTCCTTGGGCTTGGTCACGTCCTGGGCGCGGATCAGATAGGCCGTGAGTTCCAGCAGCTTGGTGTCCAGCTGGTCCAGGGACTTGAACTGGCCGTCGATCTCGCCGATGCGTTCGTCCAGCCCGCCGGCGGCCTGCTGGATGCGGTCGATGGCCTCGAGACGGCGGCTGAAGTTGCGGCGGCGCTCGCGCAGCTGCGCGTCGAGCTGGGCCGCAGCGGATTTGCTCCAGAGCTCCACGTCACCCAGCGCTGCCTGATAGACACCACGCAGGCGAGTGGCCAGGGCGCGGACCAGGCGGTCGGCAAACTCGGGCTGGGCCAGGCGGAAGGCATTGCCCAGGCCCAGGTACTGCAGGTGCCCGCGCTCGACCTGGTCGAGGCTGTCGATGTAGGGCTGCATCTTCGGTTCGGCTGGCGGCTGCAGCGAGAAACCCTGCTCCGCATTGAGCTGCTTGAAGGATGCGTTCAGCATGGTCTGGATCTCGCCCGTGAGGGCCTGGACCCGCCGCAGGTTCTCGCGCAGGCGATCGAAGGTCTCTCCATAGGACTTCTTGACGCCGAGCTTGAGACCGGTCTGCAGCAGCGACTGCATGAGCTGGTTCATCTCGCGCTTGAGGTTCTTGCTGCTCAGCAGGCCGAAGACGTCGCGCAGCAGCTTGAGATGCACCGAGCGCACGGCATGGATCTTGGCGCCGGCACGGTCGAACTCGGCCTGCTCCTGCGAGATGCGCAGCCGCATGTGCTTGATGACGGCGGCATTCTTGCCCTGCAGGCCCTTGAGTTCGAGCATCTGCTCATTGAGGTCGCGGCGACGGATGTTGAGCACACGCCCGACTTCCAGCTGCAGATCCGAGATGCCCACGGCCACGGCCGCACCCAGGATGCGCTGGCGCTGCCCCATGATGCGCTGCGCCAGGGCC
>JAYNNS010000256.1:0-3689 GCA_038112835.1 Curvibacter sp.
GCCAGGACCAGTAGCAAAAGACAGACACGGAACAAAGGCAGCTGCATGAGAGGGGAACAGGAATGGAGCGACTAGTGTAGCGACGGCCGAGGACCCCGCCGGGTATCCGGATTTGCGCTGGCGCAAGAAAGCGGCGCGCGGCTCAGACCCCCAGCAGGGCCAGCTCCGCAGGCCCCAGCCAGCGCCACTGGCCCGGGGCCAGATCGGGTGGCAGGCGCAGCCCCCCGATCTGCGAGCGGTGCAGGGCCTCCACCCGGTTGCCGGCCGCCGCCACCATGCGCTTGACCTGGTGGTACTTGCCGCCGGTCAGCGTCAGGCGCAGCTGCTGCGGCCCATCGAGCGTGCAGGCCGCCGCCCGCACGGGCCGCGGGTCGTCGTCGAGCACCACACCCGCGAGCAGCCGGTTACAGAGATCGGGGGCCGCCGGGTGCTTGAGCGTGACCTCGTAGACCTTGGGCACCTCGTGCCGGGGCGAGGCCAGGCGGTGGATCAGCTGGCCATCGTCGGTCAGCAGCAGCAGACCCGTGGTGTCCTGGTCCAGCCGACCGATCGCCTGCACCCCCGCCGTCGCGCCCTTGCCGGGACGCTGGCGCAGCGGGGCCGGCAGCAGGGTGTAGACACTGGGCCAGGCCGAGGGCTTCTGCGAGCACTCGATGCCGGCCGGTTTGTGCAACATGATGCAGGCGCGCACGCGGCATTCCCAGTCCAGGCCCTGCACGCGCAGACGCAAGCCCTCGAGCTCGAACATGGACTGGCCATCGGTACAGGGCGCCCAGCCAGCCGTCGTCTCCACCTGCACATGCCCCTGCTGGACCAGTCCTGCACAGACCCGACGTGTGCCGAAACCCTGGCCATAGAGAATGTCCTGCAAGGCCAGGGCGCGATGTTCAGAACCCACACCAGCCTCCCTTGGACAGGGGAAGAAGCGGGCAAATCGGCCTCTTCGCCCCCCAATCAGCCGGGTTTTCCGTGCAAAAGTTCATTCCCAAGGCCTTGCGTCCTGCGCCAACTGCATTGTTTGTGTTCAGTATTGAGTCCGTACACCTTACACTTTTTACAAACAACAAAGCACGGCTCATGAACGGGTACACAGGGTGGATCATAGTCGCGAGCCTCATGGCCGTCAGCGGCGCACTGGGTGCGTATACCTACGCCATGCACCTGAAAAAGCAGGAGATGGCCAAGCGGCGTATCCCGCGCAAATGGCCGCTGGCGGTACGCGCCATGGTCAACAGCCGCGAGAAACTGGTGTGGCGCTGGATCATGCGCGCCTTCTCGGATCACCACGTCATGGTCAAACTGCCCGTGACGCGCTTCACCATGCCTCAGGTCCGTGAGGAAGGCCAGCACTGGTTCCAGATCCTCAGCGGCGTGTACTGCACCTTCACCGTCTGCAATGCGGAGGGCCATGTGGTCGGCTGCGTGGATGTGCCGGGCCCGCAGGGCCTGTCGCTGAGCAACCAGACCCTCAAGCACACCCTGCTCTCCCAGTGCAACGTCCGCTACTGGGTGGTGGATCCGGAACACCTGCCCAGCCTGAGCACCATCCGCGCCGCCTTCCTGGGCGAACAGGCCGTGCTCAAGGAGGAGCTCGAGCGCGTGCGCACCGAGACCGAATTCAACCAGACCCGCGCCAATCTCAAGGCCGCACTCTCGCGCCAGCGCAATGCCCAGCCCAGCGACTTCGCGCGCCTGGACGCCATCCTGTCGACCGACCCGCACGGCCACGAGGCCTACGAAAGCCACCTTTCCACGACCTGGAGACATGACTCCTTCGTCGCGCCGCTCGACAGCCGTTCCGGCGAGCTGCGCTGAATCCGCAGCAAGACCCTGCCCCTGGCGCCCGGGGCTTGCGATACAGGCGCCCCCCTTGGGAGTCGCCCCTTGCACTGCTGCGCCACTCGTTCCCCCGCCTGTTCCCCCGCCGCCGCGGGCCTGCCGCTCCATGCCCAGGGTGGCCATCTCGCAAGTGCTTGATTCGAAAAGAAAAGGCTGCTAACTGTATGTCGTTAGCAGCCTTTATCAGGGTGGATGGTGGAGCTGGGGGAAACCGAATTCCGGTCCGCAACCCGCAAAAAACCTCGTTTTTGTTTGGCGTTTTGGTGTTTTAGCAAGAAACTTTTACCAATCGCCGACGAAATCGAGGACCAAATGCCGCTCACCGAAAGACAGATCCGAGCATTCAGTAAAAACCCTACCCCAGGCTACTACCCAGATCAGGACGGCCTGGCTCTCCAGGTCGACAAAGCCGGCCGCATGTACTGGCAGTGGCGCACGAAGGGCGCAAATGGCAAGAACACAACGGTGAGCTATGGCCCATGGCCGCTGGTCAACGTGGACACTGCCAGGCTCAAGCACCGCGAGGCCAAGCTTATGCGCCTTAAGGGCGAGCATCCCAACGCAGCCAAGCGCAAAGCCAGGCAGCTGGCCATGACAGAGGCGCTCAACACCTTCGGGGTAGTCTGCCGGGAGTGGCTGAGCGTCCAGGCGACGAAATGGTCTGAGGGTCATTTGAAGACTACCAGGGAGCGCGTTGAGCGCGATCTCAAAGGGCTTGAGCGACGTCCGATGAATGAGATCGACCCGCCAGAGCTGTTGCGCCTGCTGCGCAAGATCGAGGCCCGCGGGGCAGTCGAGACGGCGCACCGCGTGCGCATCATCATGTCCCAGGTTTTCACTTACGCCATGGCGATGGGTAAGGCAACCAGGAATCCAGCCGCAGAGCTGGCAGGGGTGCTGGAGCAGCCAAAGGAGGGGCATCACGCTGCCGTCACGGACCCCAAACAGCTGGGACAGCTGATTCGCGATATCCGGGCTTACAGGGGCTCGGAGATCGTGCGCTCAGCCCTGGAGCTCCATGCCCTCCTCTTCCAGCGGCCCAACGAGATCCGAGGCATGCGCTGGGACGAGCTGGACCTCGACGCTGCGCTGTGGACCATTCCGGCGGAGCGGATGAAGCGAAAGAAGCAAGGCAAGCTCGACGGCGATCCGCACCTGGTGCCTCTGTCTAGGCAGGCCGTCACCATGCTCAAGAGCCTCAAGACCTTGACCGGAGGGCGCGAGCTTGTTTTCCCCAGTCAACGCGGCCAGGGCCGCTGTATCAGCGAAAACACCTGCCGCCAGGCACTTCGGACGCTGGGTTACTCGAATGAGGATCACACCCCGCATGGCTTCAGGGCGACGGCTCGCACCTTGCTGGATGAGCGCCTGGGAGTGCGCGTCGAGGTCATCGAGGCGCAGCTTGCGCACAATGTACCCGATAGCCTGGGGCGTGCTTACAACCGGACCACTTTCGTGGACGAGCGCCGCCGGATGATGCAGCAGTGGGCAGACTACCTTGACGAGCTGGCGGCGGCTGTGGTGCCGCTGAGGTTGGCGGCTTAAGTAATGCGGGAGAGAGACTCTGGAGAATCACACTCCATAAACCCAGATCTCATGCACAGCGATAGGTGACATCTATCGCGGGCAATAAACTACTCGAACTTACGGAGACCTATATGCGCGCTAATGAAGTCTTCACGCCCAAAGGCGAGCCCGGCGTTACCTATGTGGATGATCACCTAATTGAGAAAGGAAAGCGCCTTCTTCAAGATCTATCAGCGGGTCCTTGTGTAGTCTCCCTATCCGGCCCATCAAAGTCCGGGAAGACGGTCTTCATCGAAAAGACACTCGGCCGAGATAATCTAATT
>JAYNNS010000256.1:3699-4610 GCA_038112835.1 Curvibacter sp.
GTGCAGGAGTGAAATCTGCGGAAGCGTTATGGCTGAAGGTATTTGCTGTAATAGGCACACCGATCAAGGTCGCCGAAACCGCAGAGAACAACACCGCTTCTTCCTTTGGCGCTAAGGCCGAGGGAGGTATGCCCCTATTTGCGAAGGGCGAGCTGTCTAGCATGGGCACTTGGGGTTCAATGAAGGCCGAAACCACTGAAGCGGCGGTTGACTACGTTTCGCTGCTGGTCAAAGACCTAGGAAATACCAACTTCATCGTTTTTATCGACGACTTTCACTACATCAATGCCGAGGTACAGCGGGAAATTGCGAAGCAGATCAAGGAGGGAATCGAAGGCAAGGTTCAGTTTGTCTGCGCCTCAGTACCGTATCGTGCTGACGATGTACTTCTCGCTAATGCGGACCTAAGAGGACGCGCCTACAAAGTCGATTTCGAGTACTGGGCGCACGCCGAATTAGCCAAAATTGCATATGCTGGATTTGCGGCGTTGAACCTTAATGTGTCCCCGGCAATCATCAATGCGCTCGCGTGCGAAGCGGCAGGGTCGCCACAGCTCATGCAAACGCTCTGCTTGAACCTATGTTTCGACATCGGACATGAAGTGCGCCCGAGCGATCCAGTCATGATTGGTGCAAGCCATGAATTGATCGCCCGAGTATGCCGGCGAACGACTGCGAACAATGACTACTCGTCAACGGTATCGGCAATGAAGGATGGTCCGAAAGTACGAGGAAAAGACCGCAAGTCTTATATCTTGCACAGCAGCCAAGCAGCCATGGATGTGTATCCGCTTATCCTTCGTGGCATTGCATGCGACCCTCCCATGCTGACATTGAAAGCTGGCGATCTCTCAGCACGAGTTCAAGGCCTATGCTTTGGTGATCAGCCGGGTAGTGGAAGTATCATTAAT
>JAYNNS010000257.1:0-2335 GCA_038112835.1 Curvibacter sp.
AGAACAATGCGGCACAGCGCCAAAAAACCGTGTCGATGGGTGTGAAGTACGACAAAGGGCCGATCTATCTGAGCCTGTCCCATGAGATCCACTACGACTACTTCGGCGGCACCAGCAACATTCCGACCGCGCTCCGGAACAGCACAACGACCACAGACTCCAACGACTACGCCACCCAGTTCAGCGCCGAGTACCGCATCAACAAGCAGCACAAACTGGGTTTCGACGCTATTCGCAAGTCCTATAACGAAACCGGCAATGTGACGGGCAGGTTTGATACCTATCAGAACATGGCCTACCAGTTAGCGTTTGAAAACCGCTGGACGGACAAGATCCGAACCGCGGGCGGTATCGTACGCTCGAACGCTGGAACGTGTACGCTCAAAGGCGGTGTGGCTTGCAGCACTACCGGCCTGGAAGGTACGAAGTACACCTTGGGTATCGGTTACGACCTGGACAAAGATACCCGTCTGTTTGCGGCAGCCAGCCTGCTCAAGCAGGGGGATTCTGCAAGCTACGGGGTGAGGGAGTTCAGCAACCGTCCCAACGTTGGCGAGAACATTCGCCACATGGCGGTTGGTATGGCCTATAGCTTCTAACCCCTTTGCGTGCGGCGGGCGTGGCCTGCCGCACATACTCTCTCTAGTCCGATTCGAAGGAGACAAAATGAAAAAACTGCAAATTGATCGCCAGCGACGCAGCTTGGCCGCTGCCTGTATTGGCGCATTCTGCATGGGCGGAGCATGGGGACAGGATCGCAGCGCCAACAACCGCAAGCTGTATATGTACTCCGGACCGGACCGCGAGGAGAAACTTCTGCAAGGCGCGCGCAAGGAAGGCCGGGTGAGTATCTACACCTCGCTGAACACGCGTGACGCCGGTCCGATTACCGAAGCGTTCGAAAAGAAATACGGCATCAAGACGACGCTATGGCGTTCAGGTTCTGAAAAAGTGCTGCAGCGTGCGGTGACGGAGGCCCGCTCAGGCCGCTATGCCTTCGATGTGCTGGAGACCAATGGTCCGGAGATGGAGGCGCTGTATCGGGAAAAGTTGCTGGCAGAGTTCTACAGCCCGCATTTCAAGGATTTGCCGCCAGCCGCATTTCCCAGGCATCGTCACTACGTTGCGGACCGATTCAATTTCTTTGTGATCGGGTACAACACCAAACTGGTGAAGCCGGAGGAGGTGCCGAAGTCGTACTTTGATTTGGCGGATCCGCGCTTTGCAGGCCGTGTCGGCCTGGAATCGGGGGACAGCGACTGGTTTGCTGCTATCGTGAAGGCATTGGGAGAAGAGCAGGGCCTGGCATTCTTCCGGCAACTGGCCAAGAACAAACCGCAGATCCGTACGGGCCACACACTGCTGGCCGAGCTGCTGTCTTCGGGCGAAATCCCTCTGGCGGCTACGATTTACAACCATAACATCGAAAAGATGTCGCAGCGCGGCGCCCCCGTGCAATGGAAGGCGCTCAGCCCGACCTTCGGGCGCCCCAATGCAATCGGTGTGGTGCCGCAGGCACAGAACCCGCATGCAGCGCTGCTGTTTGCCGATTTCATGCTCTCCAAAGATGGACAAACCTTGTTGCGTGATCGGAATCGTGTGCCCTCGAGCTTGGCAGTGGAAACCAACCTCAACAAGTTTCCCTATCAGATGATCGACCCGGTCATCACGCTGGACGAAAGCGAGAAGTGGGAAAGGCTGTGGTCACAGCTGTTCCTGGGTGGGCAGAAAGTCCAGAAAGAGGCTGAATAAGCAAAGCAACCGCACACGCCAGCCCTCACAGAAAAGGATCACTCACCATGAACACTCCTTCTGATCAGAAGTCCATCGGCTTGAGCAAGCGACAGTTCAGTCGCTACCTTGCCGTCTCAGCCGCAACCTTGGCCCTGCCTGCGGTGCATGCGCAAGGTGTGCGCCGCAGCATGGCGGAGCTTGCCCAATACGAGGGTGCCGACCGAGAGCAAAGACTGGTTGATGGCGCGAGAAAAGAGGGCGTGCTGAGCATCTACACCTCGGCGCAAACCGATGACATTGGAACCTTGATTGCCGGCTTTGAGAAGAAGTACGGTGTCAAGGTCAGTGTCTGGCGCGCCGGCTCGGAAAAGGTGCTGCAACGTGCCGTGACCGAAGCGCGGGGCAATCGCTACACCGTGGATGTGATCGAAACGAATGGTCCGGAGCTTGAATCCATGCATCGCGAGCGGATTCTGCAGGCAGTCCGTTCGCCGCATCTGTCCAGCATTCTCCCGCAGGCCATCCGTCCGCACGGAGAATGGGTGGGTACCCGTCTGAACGTGTTCGTGCAGGCCTACAACACCAAGCTGGTCGGCAAGGA
>JAYNNS010000257.1:2345-3337 GCA_038112835.1 Curvibacter sp.
GGACGAGGTCCCTAAAGGTTGGGATGACCTGCTGAGTCCTCGATGGAAAGGGCGGCTGGGTATTGAAGCGGAGGATCAGGACTGGCTGGCGGGTGTTGTTGGTGATATCGGAGAGGCACGAGGGATCAAGCTTTTCAAGGACATTGTGGCTGCCAACGGCATCTCGGTACGAAAAGGCCATACGTTGCTGACGCAGCTGGTTGCCTCAGGTGAAGTCCCCCTGGCGTTGACGGTATACAGCTATAAGGCGCAGCAGTTAAAAGACAAAGGGGCACCAATCGATTGGTTCACCATTGGTACACCTGTCGCACGAACGAACGGCGTGGCGATCGCGCGACAGGCCCCGAACCCTCATGCTGCTTTGCTGTTCTACGACTATGAGATCAGCGAGGAGGGACAGCGCATCCTGGTCGGGCGTGACTTTGTACCGACCAACACCAAGGTGCCGTCCCCCTTGGGCAGTAGTTCCTTGAAGCTTGTGGACGCCCGGATGATGCTCGACGAGTATGACAAGTGGACGCGTCTGTACGGGGAAGTGTTTCTCGCGAAGGCCCGCTGAGCCGGGTAAGGAGTTCGGCATGAATTGGGCTCGTATCTTGATGGCCGGAACACTGATGCTGTCTGGCCTGACCTCTGCGGTGGGGCAGAACCTGGCTCTTTATGAGGGGACGGACCGAATGGAGCGTCTGGTCAGCGCGGCCAAAAAAGAAGGTGCGCTGACACTCTACACCACGATCGCTGAAAAAGACTTACCAGTTCTCGTCAAGCCGTTTGAGACCCAATACGGTATCAAGGTCAGTGTCTGGCGCGCCGGAACTGACAAAGTATTGCAGCGAACGCTGGCCGAGACAGCCGCAAAGCGATACGAAGTTGATGTCGTTCACATGGGCTCCCCGGAACTCGAAGCGCTGGCGAGAGAGCGGGTGTTGCAACCGGTGCGTTCGCCTGCTTATAAAAATTTGCTGCCAGGCTCAGTCCCGGCACATCAGCAC
>JAYNNS010000257.1:3347-4581 GCA_038112835.1 Curvibacter sp.
GGCCTATAACACCAACCTGATCAGAAAGGAAGATCTACCGAGGTCGTACCAGGATCTGCTGGATCCGCGTTGGAAGGGGAAATTAGGCATCGAAGCGAAGAACCAGGATTGGTTCTCTACTGTTGTCGACCTGACTGGCGGAGGCGACAAAGGCCTGCAGTTTTTCCGTGATCTCGTGGCACGTAATGGAATTTCGCCACGCAAGGGACATACCCTGTTGACCAATATGGTTGTTTCGGGCGAAGTGCCCATGGCGCTGACGGTCTATAACTACATGCCAGAGCAGGCCAGGAAGAAAGGCGCGCCGATCGACTGGTTTGCCCTGGAACCGGCAGTCGCGCGCTCCAATGCCATCGGGGTGGCGCGTCATGCGCCGCACCCGGCTGCCGCTGTTCTGTTTCATGAATACATGCTGACCCAGGCGCAGGAGTACATGACACAGATTGACTATGTGCCTACCAGCACGCAAGTGGTTTCGCCCCTCAAGGGGATCAGGATTGTGCTGACGGATCCCATCCAGTCGTTGGATGAGGCGGACAAGTGGACCAAACTGTTCGAGAGCATCGTGGTCAACCGGGGCGGAAAATAAGGAGCATGAAATGAGCAAGGCAATGACCGTCACGACAGGCGGAGACACCGGGAAGCACCCGTTCAGCGAAGTCTGGCTGATTACGCTGGGTCATGCCTTGACGCATTGGTATCCAGCCACCTTTTATCTGCTGTTGCCCATCATTGGCAACGAACTCGGTCTGAGCTTGAGTCAGATCGGATTGATCATGACCTGTCAGTACATAGCCGGCGCTGTGATGAACGTTCCAGGCGGCGTACTGGTCGACACAGTCGGTCGCAAAGGGCTGTTGATGGCAGTGTCACTCTTCTGGGTCGGTTTCCCTTATCTGGCCATGGGGTTCGTACATAGCTACGGTTTGCTGCTTCTTTGCATTGTGGCTGTTGGTGCAGGCAACAGCCTGTGGCATCCAACGGCGATCCCGACACTTGCTCAACGATTCCCTGAGCGCAAGGGCTTGGTTCTTTCCCTGCACGGTATGGGGGGGAATGCTGGTGATGCGATCGCGCCTCTGGTGATCGGGGCCTTGCTTGCGGTATTCAGCTGGCGTGAAGTCGTGATGCTGAACGTGGTGCCCGGTCTTGTCGTCTCCCTGTTATTGCTCGTATATCTCGGTACGTTGCAGCTGAGGCAAAAAGCGGTTACTGCGAGTGCGGCTGCCAACAC
>JAYNNS010000258.1:0-4575 GCA_038112835.1 Curvibacter sp.
GTGTAGCTCAGGAAGTCCGGGTTCTGGTTCCAGAGCTTCTGGTCCAGCAGGTTGACCACCACGCCATCGCCTGCACGCTCCTGCACATGGGTGTGCAGGGCCTGGGCCAGCACGATGGGCGCCGCGGTGTTGGCACGCAGGTGCTTTTCGAGCGCGGCATAGCCGAAGCTGGCCGCGCTGTCGTGCTCGAACAGCGCCGCGCTGTTGACCACGGCATCGACCTGGCCGAAATGCCCGATCACGCGCGGCAGCAGGGCGCGAACCGCCGCCTCATCCGCCAGATCGGCGTCGAAGGACGCGGCGCTCACGCCCAGCTGCTCGCAGTCGGCCACGGTCTGCAGGGCTTCGTCCTGCGAGCCGCGGTAGTGCACGGCGATCTGCCAGCCGGCCTGCGCCAGCGCGAGCGCGATTTCCCGGCCCAGGCGTTTGGCCGAGCCGGTGACCAGGACCGTACGGGTGGGGGAGGACATTGGGGGAGAATGCCGGTTGTGACAAATACAGCCCAGAGTTTAACGACCCCCCTGTCCACCCGCATCGCGCAGGCCATGGCCGCGGCCGGGGGCTGGCTGCCTTTCGACGATTTCATGCATCGCGCGCTCTACACGCCGGGCCTGGGCTATTACGCCAACGACCTGCGCAAGCTCGGGCTCATGCCTGGCTCCGGCAGCGATTTCGTCACTGCGCCCGAGCTCTCGCCGCTCTTTGGCCGTGCGCTCGCGGCCCAGGTGGGCGAGGCGCTGGAGCGCACCCAGACCGACGAGATCTGGGAGTTCGGCGCCGGCTCGGGCGCGCTGGCGGGTCAGCTGCTCGAGATGCTGGGCACGCGCGTGCGCCGCTACACCATTGTCGATGTCTCGGGTGCGCTGCGCGCGCGCCAGCAACAGGCCTTGCAGAAGTACGGCGAGCGCGTGCACTGGGCGGCCGAGCTGCCCACGCGCATGCAGGGTGTGGTGGTGGGCAACGAAGTGCTCGACGCCATGCCCGTGCAGCTGCTGGCCCGGGTGGGCGGCGTCTGGCACGAGCGCGGCGTGGCCCTGGCGCCCGAAGGTGGCGAGCGTTTCGTCTGGGCCGACCGGCCCACGAAGCTGCGCCCGCCCGTGGACGTGGAAGGCCAGCACGACTACCTCTGCGAGATCCATTTCCAGGCCGAGGCCTTCGTGCGCACCCTGGCCGAGCGCCTGCGCCGTGGCGCCGCCTTCTTCATCGACTACGGCTTTCCCGAGGCCGAGTACTACCACCCGCAGCGCCACATGGGCACGGTCATGTGCCACCGCGCCCACCAGTCCGATCCCGATCCGCTCACGGACGTGGGCCTCAAGGACATCACCGCGCATGTGAACTTCACCGGCATCGCCCTGGCTGCGCAAGGAGCCGGCCTGGAGGTGCTGGGCTATACCTCGCAGGGCCGCTTCCTGCTCAACTGCGGCCTGGCCGGTCTGATGGAGAGTGCCGAGCTGCCCGCGCGCGCGCAGGCCCACAAGCTGCTGATGGAGCACGAGATGGGCGAGCTCTTCAAGGTCATCGGCCTGGCCGCGGGCGAGCCCTGGGCGGCGCTGGGTTTCGCGGCGGGCGACCGCACGCACAGCTTGTAGGGCGGGCTGGCATCATGTTCCGCTGGCTGCTGGTCATCTTCCTCGTGCTCCTGCTGGTCAACGCCTGTACCTCCTGGTTCAAGCGCATCGGCTTCGGCCGCCTGCCCGGTGACCTGAACTTCACGCTCTTCGGCCGCGAGTTCAACCTGCCCTTCACCACCACCATCATCCTGAGCCTGGTGGCCGCGGGCATCGCGCGCTTCCTCTGACCGCGGCCAAGCCCTCGCCCCGAGCGATGGCTTGGCCGCCGGCATCGGCGCGGCCGCTCCCCTGTTTGTGGGATTGTCTTTTCACGTCAGCGCTCTAGCATGCCGAACAGCTGCGGGGGCTCATGCCTGCCGCAGCCGTCCCCGGCCGGACGCGGCAAAAGAACATGCATGCAAGTTGTTGGGTCTGTCACCAACCTCGCATCAAGGAGCTTGCCATGAGTCTGGATATTCCGGGCGTGAACCCGCCCCTTCCCTTTCCCGAGCCCGAACCGCTTCCCTTCCCCCCGCCCTTCCCGGAGCCGGGCCCCGGCCTGCCGCGCTTCGAACGCCTGCCCGAGCTCGAGCGCATCCGATGGCCGATCAAGTACGGCCCGGCCACGGTGAAGATCCTCGTGCTCATCGACAGCGGGGGCTCCTATTCGCCGACCGAGAACTTCGGCCTGGGCCTGATGCTCCAGGACGCCTTCAACGTGGGCACACCCGCCGGCACCCCTCTGCCACCCGACTACCCCGACTATGCGCGCTTCGAGTTCACGCTGGCGCACCGCAGCTCGGGTGCCGGCACCACGCCGGGCTACACCAGCTTCACCTTCAGCGATGCCAAGCTGGCCGGCTTCCACGAGGTCTGGCTGTTCGGTGTCAGCAGCAGCGCACCCTATCTGCAGGGTGCCGAGCTCAACGCCCTGGTCAAGTTCATGAACAACGGCGGTGGCGTGCTGGCCATGGGCGACCACGAGGACCTGGGCCTGGGCCTGTGCGGCAACGTGCCGCGCGTCAAGAGCATGCGCAAGTGGTGGTACGACCTGCCGCTGCCCGCGGGCGAGCAGCGTGCGCCCGATGCCACCAACCTCACGCGCAACGACACCGTGCAGCTGATCGGCGGCGTGGATCCCGGCTTCGGCGGCGAGGGAGACAACACGCCCCAGCCCATCGAGCCGGTCTACCGCTACGGCCACAACTGGTGGCGACCCTGGCGCTGGTTCCGCTACCCGCATCCGGTGCTCTGCGGCCCGCGCGGCGTGATCCGCGTCTTTCCCGACCACCCGCACGAGGGTGACTGCATCGTGCCGGCCACGCTGAACGCGACCGAGTACCCGGGCGGGGTGGCGCCGGAGCTGATCGCGCGCGGGCGCAATGTCGTCGGCCGCACCAAGGGTGGCTACACCATCACCGATCCGCGCGCCTTCGGCCTGCTCTGCGCCTACGACGGTCACCGGCCGGCCGCCGGCGTGGGCCGGGTGCTGGTCGATTCCACCTGGCACCACTGGTTCAACGTGAACCTGCGCGGCCTGGACACCGTGCCCCACAGCAACCACTACAAGGACATCCTGGCCTACTTCCGCAACGTGGCCATCTGGCTGGCGCCGCCCGAGCGCCAGCAGCGCATGCGCCTGACGGGGCAGGTGATCGTGCTCTACACCCAGCTCATGATCGAGCGCACGCTCACGCTACGCGACCTACGGCCCGAGCTGTTCTACCTGATCGGGATCGAGGCCCGTGACGCCCTGGGCCGGCTGGCGCCGCAATGCCAGGTCAATGCCTGGCTGATCGAGCTGCTTTCGCCGCATCTGGCCGCGCCCCTGCAGCGGCTGGCGGCGGCCTCGTCCGAGCGCGAGATCGAGGCCTGGGAGGCCTATGTCTTCGACCGGCTGAGCATGAGTGCCCTGGGCGCCGCCATGAGCAGCCTGGCCGTGGAGCTGCGCAAGAGCGACTACCGGGAGGTCGATGCGGTGATCAAGAAGGCCGACAAGCTGCTGGCGCAAGGCGTGCGCGCCGGCCTGGTCCAGGCGCAGAAGGACCTGGCGGTTTCCGTCAAGCAGTTCGACCAGACCCTGGCGGCGCTGACCCGCGGCCTGAAGTAGGGCCGGAACCGGACGAGGGCCGTGCCTGCGGCCCTCGTCCGGCCTTGTGTTGCCGCTCCGCGTCCCCATCTGCCGGGGACGAAAGGGATCCCATGAGCACCACACGCCACGTCGTCTGCCCGCATTGCCACACCACCAACCGCGTCCGGCAGGAGGATCTGGGCCAGGCACCCGATTGCGGCAGCTGCCACCGCCCGCTGTTTGACGGCCATCCCGTGGCACTGGACGCCGCCGCCTTCGAGCGCCACATCGGCCGCAGCGAGCTGCCCGTGCTGGTGGATTTCTGGGCCCCCTGGTGCGGCCCCTGCCGCATGATGGCGCCCGCCTTCGAGCAGGCGGCGGCCCAGCTGGAGCCTCAGGTGCGTCTCGCCAAGGTGAACACCGAGGACGCGCAGCAGCTCGCCGCGCGTTTCAACATCCGCAGCATTCCCACGTTGGCGCTGTTCGTGGGTGGGCGCGAGGTGGCGCGTCAGACGGGGGCCATGACCTCGCCCGCGCAGATCGCGGCCTGGGTGCGCAGCCACCTGCGCTGAGCGCGGTTCAGGGGGTGATGGGCCATTCGTGCCGGCATTGCCGGCAGCGGACCTGGGTTTCATTGTTCAGGCGGTTCTCGCCCACCACCTCGAAGCGCGCATAGGCGCCGCAGGCCGGGCAATTGGCCTGGTTGGCCACTTCCTCGGCATGCATGAGCAGGTAGAGGTAGCGCCGCAGGGACCACAGGCCGATGGCGCCGCTGGTGATGAAGAGCAGCACGTTGAGCAGCTTGTCCGGCGGGCTGGCGTCCTGGAAGGCTTCGAGCAGGCCGATCAGCGCCACGCTGCACAGCAGGGCCAGCAGCAGGTGGGCGTGGCTGGACAACAGCTCGCGCTCGTACCATTTGCGAAAGCCGAAACGCCGCACGCCCTCGGCCAG
>JAYNNS010000259.1:0-1667 GCA_038112835.1 Curvibacter sp.
CACAGGCCTGTCCGCCGAGAACGGCGACCGCATCATCGAGCTGGGTTGCGTGGAGCTGCTCAACCGCAAGCTGACCGGCAACAACCTCCACTTCTATTTCAATCCGGGGCGTGACAGCCATGAGGATGCCTTGCGCGTGCACGGCATCAGCAACGAGTTCCTGCGCGACAAGCCTCGATTTGCCGAGCTGGCCGAGGAGATCCTGGCCTATCTGCAGGGCGCCGAGATCATCATCCACAACGCGGCCTTCGACGTCGGCTTTCTCAACAAGGAACTGGAGCTGATCGGCCAGCCGGTCTTCCACACCTTCGTCGCGGGCGTGACGGACACCCTGGCCATGGCCAAGGAGCTGTACCCGGGCAAGCGCAATTCCCTCGATGCGCTGTGCGACCGCCTGGGCGTGGACAACTCGGGCCGCACATTGCACGGTGCCTTGCTCGATGCCGAGCTGCTGGCCGATGTCTACATCAACCTCACGCGCGGCCAGGATGCGCTGCTGATCGACGCAGTCGAGACCCGCTCGGCGGCAGGCAGCTTCGAGCGTGTCGACCTGAGTGGCTACGATCTGCCGGTCATCGCCGCCTCGGAGCAGGAGCTCGCTGCGCACGAGGATCTGCTCGCCCAGCTCGACAAGGCCAGCGGCGGCAAGACGGTCTGGCGCGCAACGGCCTGAAGTCGAGACCGAAATTTATGGCATAATTCCGGTTTCCCTGAGGGGCGTTGCTGATGACAGCAACGTCCGCAAGAATCCAGGGCGATTAGCTCAGCGGTAGAGCACTGCATTCACACTGCAGGGGTCACATGTTCGATCCATGTATCGCCCACCAATAAAAGCCCGCAGTCACAAGACTGCGGGCTTTTTCTTTGCGCGGCTCAGTGCGGGGGCGGCAGGGGCTCGCCGCGCAGGCGGTCCCAGAGCCAGGGCAGGGCGCGCGCCAGCTCGGGCCGGCGGCCGCGGTACTCGGTCAGCCCGGACCTGCTGTCACCCGGCCCGGTCGCCGCGCCGATGTCGAAGCTGAAGGTGTAGGTCGGTGTCTGCCCCATGCGCAGATCGCTGAGGTGGGCGCGGCCGTTGACGGCCTGCATGGCGACGAAGCCCTTGGCGAAGGCATGCAGTCGTTCATAGGCGGGGTGGCCGGCATAGGCCTGCATCAGCGCAGCACCACGCTCGTGCGTCTCCCAGAGCGGCTCGGCTTGCGCGTCCAGCAGCGAATAGAAACCCTCGTGGTACTGCGTGGGCGTGGTGGCGACCACGCGCCAGAGCACGCTGTTGAAAGCGCTGGGCATGACCAGCAGGGCCTGGGCCTGCATCCCCTGGCGCGCCAGCGAGGCTTGGGCGATGCCACGCACATGCTGCTGGGCCGCAAGGCCCCAGAGCAGATAGGCCGTGCTCAGCGCCAGGCCCAGCGCATTGGCCCGCAAGGCCAGGCCGGGGCGGCTGCGCCCGAGCAGCGCGACCAGCAGGCCCAGCAGCAGCGGCAGGGTGTAGAGCGGATCGATCACGAAGACGCTGCCCAGGCCGTAGGGATGGTTGCTGAAGGGCAGGGCGAGCTGGGTACCGTAGATGGTCAGCGCGTCCAGCAAGGGGTGGGTGATCAGCACCAGCCAGGTGGCCAGCCACCAGCGCCGCCACAGCGGCCAGGCGCCGTGCAGGCGCGCAATGCCGG
>JAYNNS010000259.1:1677-4575 GCA_038112835.1 Curvibacter sp.
CCTGGGGTTGGTTTAACCCCCCCCCCCTGGGGCCCAGCACCCCGCCCCCCCACCGCGCCCCGGCGCGGGCCTGGCGCGAACCGCCGCCCCCCCGCCCCGCCGCGACCAGGGTGAGCCAGAACAGGGCATGGCTTTCGGCGCGGTGCAGGACCATGTTGAGCAGTGGGTCGCCATGGTCGATGAAGACGTCGAGATCCGGCAGGGTGCCGAGCACGGTACCCCAGCCGGCGGATTGGAGGAGCGAGGTGCGGCGCCCCATGACGGCCACGCCGACGGCGGCGCCCAGCGCCAGTTGGGAGACGGAATCCATGCGCCGATCATGTCAGAGCGCGAGCACGATGGGAAAGCGGGCCTGCAGGCCTTGCGCGCCGGGGCGGAAGGGGACGGTCAGTGCCGCGCGGTCGGCTTCCGAACGCAGATGGCGCCACAAAAAGTCCCGCGCATTGCCCGGATCGCCGGCGACATAAAGCTGGGTGGTGAGCAACTCGCGCGTGCCCAGGCGGACCTTGACGTGGATGTGGGGCGTGCGGCCGCTGTAGGGTGCGGGGCGTATCGTCCGGAAGCGGTAGTGCCCCTGGCGGTCTACCGTGACACGACCGAAGCCCTGGAACGCCGGATCGGCCCGGCCGCCATCACCGGGGTGGTGGTAATGGCCCTGGTGATCGCATTGCCAGATCTCGACCTGGACGCCGCGCACCGGCGTGCCGGCCGTGTCGCTCACCACACCTTCCAGCCAGACCGGCGTGCCATGCCGGTAGTGCACGGCGCCGTTGCGCAGCAGGTCCCCATCCTGATCGGCGGGCAACTGCACGGGGTAGTAAGGGCCTTCGGTCTGGGCCGGTGTCGGGTGCAGCGGCCGGGTGGCTGGCGCTGCCCGGGCCAGGGGCGGGGTGAGCCAGGCCGGAGCGGCCACAGCCGAGGCCAGGCCCATCCGGAGCAGGTCCCGGCGTGGGGGGTGGGCGTTGCTCATCGCGATCTCCTCTTTGAACAGGGCCTGCACCGTGGCGGGTCTGGGCCCGGTTTGCCGCAACTTTACGTGTCGGTCATGCACTAGACTCATGAGTCTAGTATCATTTCCATCCACGCCTGCTGCCCGGATGTCACCCGGGCCGGACAGTCCTTGCGCTTTTCACCATGACTACTGATACCCGCGCCCGCATCCTCGAAGCGGCCCTGGATACCTTTTGCGAAAAGGGCTACGGCGCCTGCGTGGACGATATCGCGCGCCGGGCCGGCGTGGTCAAGCAGACCCTTTATCACCATTACGGCAGCAAGGACAGCCTGTTCCGCGAGGCGCTGACCGGCCTGGTCAACGTGCTGCTGGTCGATCTGGGCGCCCGCTCGGGCTCGCTGCGCGAGGATCTGCTGCGGTTCGCCGAGTCCTTCCAGAACCAGGCCATGAGCGAGCAGGGCCTGGCCCTGCACCGCATGCTGGTGGCCGAATCTCCGCGCTTTCCGGAGCTGGCGCGTGCCGTGTTCGAAACCTGGCAGCTGGCCGGTGCCGAACTGGCGCGCTTGTTGCGTGAGGGGATGGAGCGTGGCGAGCTGCGCCAGGACGATCCCGCGTTCGCCGCCGACATGCTGATCAGCCTGCTGACCGGAACTCAGCGCGATCTGCGCCTGCTGGGCATGCCGGTGGAATGTCTCCAGCAGAGCGGGCGCATGGTCCGGATCATCGATTGTTTTTTGCGGGCGTACGCTCCGGCGGGCACTCCCGGGTCTTGAAGGTTGAAGGGGAAAAAAATGAAAGCTGTCTACCATCGTGCACCGGTCCTGGTGGCCGTTCTCGCCCTGCTGCTCAGCGGCTGTGGCAAATCCGAAGCGCCCAAGGGGGGGGCGGGCCCGGGCGGCGCACCGCCGCCGACCGAAGTCGCCGTGGTTGTGGCCCAGCCGGGGGAGGCCCTGCTGACCCAGGAGCTGCCCGGCCGCCTGCAGGCCTGGCGCACAGCCCAGGTGCGCGCGCGGGTGGAAGGCATCGTCGAGCAGCGCCTGTTCGAGGAGGGCTCGGATGTGAAGGTCGGAATGCCGCTGTACCGCATCGATGCACGCACCTACCGCACCAGCCACGAGGCCGCCAAGGCCGAGCTGGCCGCGGCCCAGGCCGTGGTCAACCGCTACCGCCCCCTGGTGGAGATGAAGGCTGTCAGTCAGCAGGAGCTCGACAGCGCCGAAGCCCGCCTGCGCCAGGCCGAGGCCACGCTGGCGCGTACCCAGCTGGACCTGGAGAACACCACGGTGCCCGCGCCGATCTCGGGCCGTATCGGCCGCAGCCTCGTGACCGAAGGGGCCCTGGTGGGCCGCGGCGAGGCCACGCAGCTGGCGACCATCGAGCAGATCGACCCGATCTATGTGAACTTCACGCAGAGCAGCGCCGAGCTGCTGGCCCTGCGCGAGGCCATCGCCAGCGGGCGCTGGAAGAAGGCCGACACCCGGCGCATGGAGCTGGTGCTGGAGAACGACAGCGTCTACCCGCTGCAGGGCAAGCTGCTGTTCACGGACCTGTCGGTGGACCCGAACACGGGTGCGGTCTCGCTGCGCGCCGAGTTTCCCAACCCCAAGAAGGACCTGCTGCCCGGCATGTTCGTGCGCGTGCGCTACCCGCAGGCCCGGGCCGACCAGCTGATCACGCTGCCGCAGCGTGCCGTGCAGCTCTCGCCCGCCGGGGCCTCGGTCATGGTCGTGGGCGAGGGCAACAAGCTCGTGCCCATGCCCGTCAAGCTCGGTGGCATGAGCGGCAACCACTGGACCATCCTCAGCGGTCTCAAGGGCGGTGAGCAGGTCATGGTGGAGGGTCACATGAAGGCCTACCCGGGCAGCGTGGTCAAGCCTGTGCCCTGGTCGCCCGCGCCTGCCGCCTCCGCCACCCCGGGAAAGTAAGAGCACATCATGGCCAAATTC
>JAYNNS010000260.1:0-927 GCA_038112835.1 Curvibacter sp.
CGCCAAGTTCGTCTCGACTGAAGAGCCCGCGCCGATCCGCGCGCTGACGCCGTCCGGCACTCGGATCCACGAACATCGCGACGCCTCGATTTTCTTGGACAACCGCTCGCCCTACCCGCCTCAATCGTGATCCGCCGCTCACACCTGGCCGCGATCCCCTGGTCATGCGTCACGAGCACCAGCGTGGTCCCCTGCTCGCGGTTGAGCGCGAACATCAGCTCCATCACGGTCTCGCCCGTCGCATAGTCCAGGCTGCCCGTGGGTTCGTCGGCCAGCAGCACGGCCGGGTGCACCACGAAGGCGCGGGCCAGGGCCACGCGCTGCTGCTCGCCACCACTGAGCACCTTGGGGTAATGGCCCAGGCGCTCACCCAGGCCCACGCGGCCCAGCATCTCGGTGGCGGCCTTGCGCGCGTCCTTGCGGCCCGCCAGCTCCAGCGGCAGCATCACGTTTTCCAGCGCGGTCAGATGGGCCAGCAGCTGGAAGCTCTGGAACACGAAGCCCAGCTTCTGGGCGCGCAGCGCGGCGCGTGCGTCCTCGTCCATGTTGAAGAGGTCGTGGCCGTCGATCTTCACGGTACCGCGCGTGGGTGTGTCCAGGCCGGCCATGATGGACAGAAGCGTGCTCTTGCCCGAGCCCGAGGCCCCCACGATGGCCAGGGTCTGCCCACGGGGTACCTGGAAATGGATATCGCGCAAAATGTCGAGCGTGCCGGTCGAGTCGCTCACGGACTTGACCACGTGTTCCACGGAAATGACGGGTTCGGACATGGGTGTGTTCTTTCGGAGTCGCCGCTACTGTATCGCGGCCTTGCTGCTGGGCGCTTTGCTGGGGTTATCCCACGCACAGACCACGCCCCAGCGTACCGTGCTGGTGCTCGGCGATTCGCTGAGCGCCGAGTACGGCCTGGCGCGCGGCACGGGCTGG
>JAYNNS010000260.1:937-4513 GCA_038112835.1 Curvibacter sp.
CTGTATCGCGGCCCTGCTGCTGGGCGCTTGGCTGGGGTTATCCCAGGCGCAGGCCCCCTCTGCTGCGGCACGCACGGTGCTGGTGCTCGGTGATTCGCTGAGCGCCGAATACGGGCTGGCGCGCGGCACGGGCTGGGTCACGCTGCTGGAGCAGCGGCTGGCCAAGGAGAAGCCGGGCACGCGCGTGGTCAACGCCAGCATCAGCGGCGAGACCACCTTCGGCGGACGTTCGCGCCTGGCCGCCCTGCTGACCCAGCACCAGCCCACGCACGTGATCCTGGAGCTCGGCGGCAATGACGCGCTGCGCGGCCTCTCGCTCGACGCCACCCGGGCCAATCTGGAATGGATGACGCAGCAGTCCAAGAAGGCTGGCGCCCGGGTGCTGCTGCTGGGCATGCAGATGCCGCCCAACTACGGGGCCGACTACGCCAAGCGCTTCGAGGGCCTCTACGCCCAGGTGGCACGCGCCGAGAAGGTGGGCCTGGTGCCCTTCTTCCTCAAGGGCGTGGCCGACGGCCCAAACCCGACGCGCCTGTTCCAGCCCGACCGCATCCACCCCACGGCCGAGGCCCAGCCCCTGATGCTGGACAACGTCTGGCCTGAACTGAAGAAACTCCTGTAATGCCCCTCTTTCCCATCGCGGCCGAGGAAGCCCTGCGCCAGCTCGATCGCTTCGACACCGTCATCGACGCGCGCAGCGAAAACGAATACGCCGAAGACCACCTGCCGGGCGCGGTGAACTGGCCCACGCTGAACAATGCCGAGCGCCACGCCATCGGCACCACCTACAAGCAGGTCAACGCCTTCGAGGCCAAGAAGCGCGGCGCGGCACTGGCCGCACGCAATATCTCGGCCCATATCGAGCGCGAGGTGCTGGACAAGCCGAAGGACTGGAAGCCGCTGACCTATTGCTGGCGCGGCGGCAAGCGCAGCGGCTCGCTGAGCCTGATCCTGAGCGAGATCGGCTTTCGGGTGAGCATCGTCGAGGGCGGCTACAAGGCCTTCCGCCACGCCCTGCTCGAGGACATTCCGCGCCGCGTGCAGGGGCTGGATTTGCGCGTGATCTGCGGCACCACGGGCTCGGGCAAGACGCGGCTGCTGCAGGCCCTGGCCACGGCGGGTGCCCAGGTGCTGGACCTGGAGGCGCTGGCCCATCACCGCAGCTCGGTGCTGGGCGCCATCCCCGGCCTGGCGCAGCCCACGCAGAAGGCCTTCGACACGGCGGTCTGGGACGCGCTGCGCCGCCTGGACCCGGCGCGCCCGGTCTATGTGGAGAGCGAGAGCAAGAAGGTGGGCAATGTGGCCGTGCCCGAGGCGCTGATCACGGCCATGCGCGCCGCACCCTGCCTGAACCTGGTGCTCAGCGACGAGGAGCGCGTGGCCCTGCTGCTGGAGGACTACGACCACTTCGTGCAGAACCACGAGGCCTTCTGTGAGCGCCTGGCCGCGCTGACCGAATTGCGCGGCAAGAAGCTGATCGAGGAGTGGCAGGCCGCGGTACGCGCCGGCCGCACGGCCGAGGTGGTGCGCGAGCTGCTGGTCAGCCACTACGACCCGGTCTACCGCCAGTCCATGGCGCGCAATTTCAGCCGCTACGCGCAGGCCCCCGAGCTGCGCCCGCGCGACCGCTCGCCGGCGGCCCTGCAGGCCCTGGCGGTGCAGATGCTGCAGGCCGACGCCTGAGGCGTGCCCCGGGCCTCAGGGCACGGTCCTGGCCGGCGCCGGCCAGGGACCTTCGATGCAGCCCTGGGCCCAGGCCCAGCCCTTGAGGTAGGGCCGGCGCAGGGTGCCGGCCGCAATGGCCGCGGCGACGGCCCTGGAATGGCGCTCGGCCCCGCTGAGCTTGCGCACCCAGCTGCGCAGGGGGATGACGCCGTCGACCACGGCGTTGACGGTACCGCGCACGGAGTCCATGGCGGCATCCCCGACAAAATCCACCGCCTTGCCCATCAGGCCAGGTTCGGCATCCGGCGTACCCGCGGCGTCGATGTCCGGGCCCAGGGCGGCGTCGAGTGCCAGCAGCTCGGCCTGCAAGGCGGCGCAGGCGCTGTCGGCCGGCGGCGCGTAGGCACCGCCGAGCTGGGCGCGGGTGAGCACGGGCGGGATGGCCGTCTGGATCAGGTTGAGGTCGTTCAGCGGCTGGGTGGCGGTCTGGATCACGCCCGAGTCCTGGACCAGGGTCTGGGCCTTGCTGCCCCTGTCCTCGGCTGCGGTTTGCGGGGAGGAGGCCGGGGCCTGTGCCGTCTTCGGCGACTGGGCGCAGGCCGAGAGCAGGGCCAGCAGCCCCAGGGCGAACAGCCGCCTCATGGCTGGGCGGCGTCTCCTGCGGCGGCAGCGTCGGGCCCGCTGGACGATGCCTCGTCAGGGGGCGCCTCGCCGCCCTGCCCGGCGCGTTTGCGCTCGGCCTTGGCCTTGAGCTTCTCTTCCTTCTTCTGCTTCTTGGCCAGCTCTTTCTGGCGTTTCTCGTATCCGTAATTGGGTGTGGCCACGGCGTTCCTTGCGTTGGGTGAATGAAAACACTCTAGCAGGTCAGGCCCCCGGACTCCAAGAGCCGCCGTGACCTTGGGGCGACAATGCACGCTGCCGCCCCGCCCCGACCATGGACCCGACGCTCTCCTGGCTGCCCGACGGCCGCCCCTACAGCCCGCGTTACGACGACATCTACCGCTCGCAGGGCGGCGCGCTGGCGCAGGCGCGCGTGGTCTTCCTGGGCGGCTGCGGCCTGCCCATGGGCTGGGAGGACCGGGCCAGCTGCCGCATCCTGGAGACCGGCTTCGGCCTGGGCCTGAACTTCCTGGCGAGCTGGGCCGCCTGGCAGGCCGATGCCCGGCACAGCCAGGAGCTGCACTTCGTCTCGATCGAGGCGCACCCGGTCGGCGCAGCCGATCTGCTGCGCGGTGCGCGCGCGCTGCAGGCCACCGATGCGCAGGACCTGGCCCTGCTGCCGCGCGTGCAGATGCTGGTCGAGGAGCTGGCGCGCGCCTGGGCCGGGCTGCGCCCGGGCCTGCAGCACTGGGACTGGGAGGCCGGCCGGGTGCGCCTGAGCCTGGGCGTGGGCGAGGTGCAGCACCTGCTGCCCCGGCTGGCCCGGGAGCTGCCGGGGCCGGCCGATGCGGTCTACCTCGACGGCTTCAGCCCGGCGCGCAACCCGGCGATGTGGTCGACCGAGGTGATCGAGGGCGTGGCGCGGCTGTGCCGCCCGGGCACACGGCTGGCCAGCTGGTGCGTGGCCGGCGAGGTGCGCGCCCGGCTGCAGCGCGCGGGCTTCGAGCTGCGCAAGGCGCCCGGGCTACCGCCCAAGCGCCACCGGCTGGAGGCGCGCTACCTCAGCGACGGAAGCGCCGGCGCGTGAGCGCCAGGGCGATGGCCCAGGCCACGGCCGCCGAGAAGAATTTCTGGACCGCCGGTTCGGTCTCCGAGGGCGCTACCCGCCTGAAGGAAACCTCCGCGTTCCGCGGCGTCGTTGAAGACGGCCTGCGCGCCACGGAGCACCATGATGGTGCGCTGACCGACCATATCGACCTGCACGAGTGGGTGACGATGTCCCTGCAGCGCTCGGTCGACGCCGTGAACGGC
>JAYNNS010000261.1:0-4512 GCA_038112835.1 Curvibacter sp.
GCTCATGGCCGTGGCGGCCCGTGCCCAGGCCGTCGTGCGTCAGAACGACACGGTGGCGCGCTGGGGCGGGGACGAGTTCATCGTGCTGCTGGAGAACGTCTCGGCCGACATGCTGGAGACCATCGCCCGGCGCCTGCGCAGCTCCATCCAGGAGCCGCTGGATTACCAGGGCGTCACCCTGCAGGTGGGCGTGTCCATCGGTGTGGCCCTGTACCCGGACGCGGGCCATGACCTGGACCAGCTGCTGCACGCAGCCGACCACCACATGTACAGCGACAAGACGGAGCGCAAGGCCGCCTCGCGGCCGGCGCCGCTGGCAGAATAGCGGCCGGTATCAATCACAGGCCCGTGCAAAGCGCCGGCCCCGAGGAGCGCAACTTGGATTCCCTGTCCACCCTGTACCCCGTGCTGGCCACCGTGGCGGCCTACCTGCTGGGTTCCCTGTCCTTCGCCGTGATCGTGAGCCGGGTCATGGGCCTGAACGATCCGCGCACCTATGGCAGCAAGAACCCGGGGGCCACCAATGTGCTGCGCTCGGGGTCGAAGAAGGCGGCGGTGGTGACGTTGCTGCTGGATGCCGCCAAAGGCTGGCTGCCCGTGCTGCTGGTGCGCTGGTATGGCCAGCCCTACGGCCTGGAGGGCGGCACCGTGGCCCTGGTCGGCCTGGGGGCCTTCCTGGGCCATCTCTATCCGGTGTTCTTCCGCTTCGAGGGCGGCAAGGGCGTGGCCACTGCGGCGGGCGTGCTGCTGGGACTGCACTGGGGCCTGGGCCTGGCCACGCTGGCGACCTGGATCCTGATCGCCGTGTTCTTCCGCTACTCTTCGCTGGCCTCGCTGGTGGCGGCGGTCTTCGCCCCGCTGTACTACGTCTTCGGCGACGGCCTGGCCTGGCACATGGAGGGGCCCGTGCTGTTCACGGTCTGCCTGATGTCGCTGCTGCTGATCTACCGCCACGCCGAAAACATCGGCCGGCTGGCGCGCGGCACGGAATCCCGGCTGGGCCAGAAGAAGAAAGGCTGAGCTCAGCCCGTCTGGGCCGCGTGGGCGCCGAGCTGCAGGATGAGGTGGTGGTTCAGGCGCAGGCGCACCACCGAGGTCGCCAGCGCGGCCTGGATCACGGGCCGGCCGCTGAGCGTGCGGTGCAGGCGCGGCTGCGGCAGCACCTGGCCGTCGGGGCCCGTGACCACGGCCACGTGCGGCAGATTCGGGCGCGGGCTGCGCCGCATCACGATGGCCAGGGTGTTGTCCTCCAGCCGGACATAGGTGCCCGGCGGGCACAGGCCCACGGCGCGCACCAGGGCGTGGCCGATCTCGTCGTTGTAGGCGTTGGCACCGGTCATGACGGTGCGCACGGATTCGGTGGTGCTGCGGCCTTCACGTGACTTGCGCGGGGAGATCATGGCGGCATAGCGGTCCACCACGCGCAGGATGCGCACCAGGCGTCGGTGCGGCGGCAGCAGGCGCAGCTCGATCTTCTCGGTGAAATCGTCATGGTGCGAGGACACCACCTCGAGCCACAGCGGATCGCGCACGCCCAGCTTGTTGGACAGCATCAGCCCGCCCTTGGGGGCGTGCAGGCGCACGGCCTCGAGCTGCAGCTGGCTGAGCTTGTCGGTCTGCAGGGCCAGCTGGTCCTGCAGCTCGGTCATGGCGATATTCATGGTCAGCGCGGCGTGCACCAGGCTGTCGCGCTCCTTCGCCTCCAACTTGAGCTCGGCGGCCAGCAGGTGGCACAGGGTGGCGCAGACCAGGCTGTGCGAGGCGCTGTAGCCGACCGAGGAGTTGGTCGCCAGCTGGAACAGCAGGTACAGGCCGACGTCGGCATCGCGCAGCAGCAGGGCCTGCATCCAGCGGTCGTACTGCCACACGCGTTGCTCGAACTCCTGCACGCTCAGCGGGCTGCTCAGCAGGATGCCCAGGCCGGACTCCAGATCCGACCACAGGCCCAGCAGGTCTTCGTATTCGTTTTCGTCTTGGACACTCACGGTGCGTGATCCGCTTTTTCGCTCAAGGATACCCCAGCGGGCTCAATAACGCTGTTCGAGCACGAGCTGGTCGTTGGTGCGCGTCATCTGGAAGCGGGTCAGGTAGCTGTTGCCCAGCAGCACATAGGGCATGGGGGCCGGGGTGACCAGGGCCTCCACGTCGTACACGTCCAGGCTGCCCAGCCGCACCGTGGACAGCCGCACGCGCCAGCCCACGGTGACGCCGTTGGCCGTGCTGACCTGCACCGTCTGCCCGGACTTGTAGGGCAGGCCGATGGCCTCGGCGTCGGTCACGCTCATGGACACCACCGAGGCGCCGGTGTCGACGATGAAGTTGACCGTGCGGCCGTTGATCTGGCCCTGGGTGCGGAAATGCCCGTTGCTGCCGGCGTGCAGCACGATGCGGCGTCGGTCGCCGGCTTCAGGGGCGGCGGGCGCGGCGCTGACCGGACCCTCGCCCAGGCGCAGGGTCTGGCGCTTGCCGCCGATCTCCACCTCGGCCTGGCTGCCCTGGGCCGAGAGCAGCGTCACGCCGCGGTGCGTCTCGCCGGGCGCCACGCTCCTGGGCGGCGCGCCATCGATGACCAGCAAAGCCTTGCTGCCCAGCACGCCTGAGAGCACCACGGTCTGGGCCTGGGCCGTGCCCAGGGCCAGCAACAGGCCCGGCAGGGCGTGCAAGACGCGGCGCAGCATGGCAGCCCGCTCAGTCGCGGAAGTTGTTGAAGGTCAGCGGCACATCGGCCACTTCCTTGCGCAGCAGGGCCATGGCCGTCTGCAGGTCGTCGCGCTTGGCGCCGGTGACCCGCACCTTCTCCTCCTGGATCGCGGCCTGCACCTTGAGCTTGCTGTCCTTGATCAGGCGCTGGATCTTCTTGGCTAGCTCGGACTCGATGCCGTTGCGCACCTTGACCAGCCTCTTGACCTTGTCGCCGCCGATCTTCTGCAGTTCGCCGATGTCCAGGAAGCGCACGTCGACCGACTGCTTGGTCAGCTTGTTGCGCAGCACGTCCAGGATCTGATCGATCTGGAAATCGGCGTCACCGATGACGGTGATCTCCTGATCCTTGAGCTCGATGCTGGCGGACGTGCCCTTGAAATCGAAGCGGGTGGCGATCTCCTTGGCGGCGTTGTCCACGCCGTTTTTGACCTTGACCATGTCGGCTTCGCAGACGGTGTCGAAAGAAGGCATGTTATGACGGGGTACGGGGGTGATGAGAAAATCTGCCCGATGTTAGTCGAGAAAAACGTCCCGCTCCAGCCGTACAACACCTTCCGCATCGTGGCCCGGGCCCAGACCCTGGTGCGCGTGTTGCGCGAGGCCGACGTGCAGGCCGTGCTGGCCGACCCCGCCTTGGGGCCGGCGCCCAAGTTCGTCCTGGGGGGCGGCAGCAACATCGTGCTCACCGGCGACGTCCGGGCGGTGGTGCTCAAGGTCGAGATCGTGGGCCGGCGCCTGGTCGAGGAGACGCCCCGGGCCTGGATCGTCGAGGCCGGCGCCGGCGAGAACTGGCACGAGTTCGTGGCCTGGACCCTGGCCCAGGGCTGGCCCGGGCTGGAGAACATGGCCCTGATCCCGGGCACCGTGGGCGCGGCGCCGGTGCAGAACATCGGTGCCTACGGGGTGGAACTGCAGGACCGCTTCGAGTCGCTGGACGCGATCGACCTGCAGACCGGCCGCGCCTTCACGCTGGATGCCGCGCAGTGCGGTTTCGGCTACCGCGACTCGGTGTTCAAGCACGCGCCGGGACCGAACGGCCTGGGCCTGGCCGGCCGGGCGCTCATCACGCGTGTACGCTTGCGCCTGCCCAAGGCCTGGAAGCCCGAGCTCGGCTACCTGGACCTGCAGCGCAAGCAGGCCGAGACCGGCGCCGCCCAGCCCACGGCCCCCCAGATCTTCGAGTGGATCTGCGAGATCCGCCGCGCCAAGCTGCCCGACCCGGCGGTGATCGGCAATGCCGGCAGCTTCTTCAAGAATCCCACCGTGAGCCCTGAGCAGTGTGCCGACATCATCGCGCGCGACCCGGGCATCGTGCACTACCAGCTGGCCGACGGCACCGTGAAGCTGGCCGCCGGCTGGCTGATCGACGCCTGCGGCTGGAAGGGCAAGTCCATCGGCCAGGCGGGGGTCTACGAGAAACAGGCCCTGGTGCTGGTCAACCGCGGCGGCGGCGAAAGCGGCGAGGACGGCAGCGGCCCCCGCGGGGCCACGGGCGGCGAGGTGATGACCCTGGCCAAGGCCATCCAGACCAGCGTCTACGAGCGCTTCGGCATCCTGCTCGAGCCCGAGCCGGTCGTGGTCTGAGATCCGGCGCGCTTCAGGCCGCCGGCACTTCCCAGCCGATCTCGCCCAGGGCGCGCTCCAGCGCGCTGCGGCTGGGCGTGTCCAGGAAGACGCAGCGCTTGCCCGTGCGCTTGCAATGGTCCTTCACGCGCCAGTAGGCGTCGTGGCAGATCCAGCCGCACTGGCAGATCACCAGGTCGGCCGCGGCCAGCGTGGCGACGAGCTGGCTGCTGCTGTCCTCGGTGC
>JAYNNS010000262.1:0-4505 GCA_038112835.1 Curvibacter sp.
CTATGTCGGCATGGCCGACTTCACGGCGGCCACCACGGTGACGCGCGGGCCGGCCGAGCTGGTGACCAACGAGGCCGGGCAGTACGACAACGGCCTGTCGCTCTCGGGCCGCCTGGCCTTCTACGCCGACGGCAAGTTCGGCGACAACTGGCAGTTGCGGGCCAGCGCCGACACCCTGGAGGGACCGATCGGCGATCTGTTCAGCAACTTCATGCAGAAGACGCCGGACGCCATGTTCCGGCGCATCAACCCCGACTATTTCTATCCCGGCTACGGCGACGACAGCACGACCGAGGAGGCGGCGCCCACGCTGGGCAAGTTCTACGTGCGGCTCAAGAAGAACGCCCATTACGGCCTCTGGGGCAACTTCAAGGTCAACTACACCGGCAATGGCCTGGCGCACGTGGACCGTACCCTCTACGGTGCCAACCTGCACTTCGAGCCCGGTCCCACCACCAGCTTCGGCGAGAAGCGCTTCGTGGTCGACGGCTTCGTGGCCCAGCCCGGCACCGTGGCCGGCCGGGATGAATTCCGCGGCACCGGCGGTTCGCTCTACTACCTCAAGCACCAGGACATCCTCTCGGGCTCCGACCGGGTGCGCATCGAGATCCGCGACAAGGTCTCGGGCATGGTGGTCGGCGTGAAGAACCTGGTCTCGGTGCAGGACTACAGCATCGACTACCTGCAGGGCCGCATCCTGCTGACGGCCCCGCTGTCGCCCATCGCCAGCGACAACCTGCTGGTGGTCAGCGACATGGCCGCGGGCAACGAGGCCTATCTGGTCGTGCGTTACGAGTATTCGACCAGTTTCGCGCAGATGAACAACCTGTCCACGGGGGGGCGTGCCCACTACTGGCTGGGCGATACGGTCAAGCTGGGCGTGACCAGCAACCGCAACACCGACCCGGGGGCGGAGAGCACGCTCAACGGCGTCGATGTCACCCTGCGCAAGAGCGCGGGCACCTGGCTCAAGGTGGAGGCGGCGCAAAGCGCGGGCCCGGGCACCACGGCCTACCGCTCGAGTGACGGCGGCTTCAACTTCAGCGGCAGCAGCGTGAGCCTGGCGGGCGCCGGCAGCGGCTCGAGCGGCGCGAACCGCGTGGACGGCAGCGTCGACCTCAAGGAGGTGTTCGAGGACGGCCAGGGCAATGCCACCTTCTACCGGCAGTCGGTGGACGCGGGTTATTCGGCACCGGGCGTGGTGGCCCAGACCCGGGTCGAGCAGTATGGCGCCGCCGTCAAGGCCCGGGTGAGCGAGACGGTCGACGTGCGCGTCAAGACCGACCGCAAGGCCCAGGAGCTGGCGCTCGAGACCTCGGCCACCGAGGTCAACGTGGACTACCGGCTCGACACGCAGTGGACCCTGAGTTCGGGGGTGCGCAACGACAGCCGTGTCGACCGCTCCCCGGTGGTGCCGCTGACCCAGGTGCAGGGGGACCGCACCGACGTGGTCCTGCGCACGACCTACGACTCGCGCGAGCGCTGGACGGCCTACGGCTACGTGCAGGACACGGCCGCCACCACCGGCAACCGCGAGAGCAATGCGCGCCTGGGCGCCGGCGGCAGCTACCGGCTCAGCGACCGCTTCAAGGTCCGGGGCGAGCTTTCCGATGGCGACATGGGGCTGGGCGCGCGCCTGGGCACGGAGTACCTGTACACCGACCGCACCACCCTGTACACGAACTACGCGCTGGAGAACGAGCGCACCGACAACGGCCTGCGCGCCAACAAGGGCAACATGATCGCCGGCGCCCGCAGCCATTATTCCGACACGGTCAGCGTGTTCGCCGAGGAGAAGTACACGCACGGCGACGTGCCCACGGGCCTGATGCACTCGACCGGCCTGGACTACGCGCCGAACGACCGCTGGAACTTCTCCTCCCACCTGGACACCGGCAGCCTGCGCGACAACCGCACCGGCGCGGTGATGGACCGCTCGGGCCTGGGCTTCGCCGTGGGCTACGGTTTCGATGCGGTCAAGGTGTCGAGCCTGATCGAGTTCCGGCGCGACCTGATCCAGTCGCCGATCGACCAGAGCTATTCCAGCCGGACCAACTTCCTCACCAAGAACAGCCTGAAGTACCAGGTCACACCCGACTGGCGCATCATCGCCAAGCTCAACTACTCCGAAAGCAAGAGCTCGCTGGGCGAGTTCTACAACGGCACCTTCACCGAGGCCGTGCTGGGCTACGGTTATCGCCCGGTCGAGAACGACCGCCTGAACCTGCTCTTCAAGTACACCTATTTCTACAACCTGCCCAGCGAGGGCCAGACCACGGTGGCCAACACGGCGGTGGCCTTCATCCAGAAGAGCCACATCTTGTCCGTGGACGCCATCTACGACCTCACGCCGCGCTGGTCGGTCGGCGGCAAGTACGCGCACAAGGTGGGCCAGGTCAGCCAGGACCGCGTCAACCCGGAATTCTTCGCGAGCACGGCGGACCTGTACATCGCCCGCGTCGACTGGCATGTGGTGCGCAAGTGGGACCTGACGATCGAAGGCCGTGCGCTCTCACTGCCCGAGGCGGGCGAAGTGCGCAGCGGCGCGCTGACGGCGGTCTACTACCACCTGTCGAACAGCATCAAGCTGGGTGCAGGCTGGAACTTCACCGATTTCTCGGACGACCTGACCAACCTCAGCTACACCCACCGCGGATTCTTCGTCAATCTGGTCGGAAAGATCTGAGGCGCGCCAGCGGCGTTTCCACCCGGCGTTCGAACCAGGCGGCCAGCAGCATGCTGGCGGCCCAGCCCAGCAGCAGCACGAGCACGCCGGCCAGCGGCCCGTGCAGCCCGAGGCGCGCGTACAGCGCGTTGGCCAGCATCAGCACCGGGAAGTGGACCAGAAACAGGGCGTAGGAGCTGCGCCCGAGCGCGTGCAGCGCGCGTTGCACTCCGGGGGGCAGGGCCCGCCCGTGCCAGCCGCGCCAGGGCTGCAGCGCGAGCAGCAGCGCCACGCCCAGGGCCAGGGCGATGCGCGTGCGCCAGTCCTGCCACAGCGCCAGCAGGACCAGCGCGCTCAGCGGCAGCAGCCAGCGTAGCGGTTGCGGCGAGCGCGCCGCCCAGGCGGCGACCACGCCCAGGCCGTAGCTGCCGAAGAAGTAGAGCGACCAGGCGTCCCAGCCGGCGTCGCGGTTGAAATGGAACAGCGAGGCCGGCAGCAGCAGCAGCACCGCCAGCCGCGCCAGGCCGCTGCGCACGCCCAGCCACAGCAGCAGCGCGAGCAGGGTGTAGAGCTGGAAATCGATGGCCACGTACCAGATGCCTGCCGAGAGCGCCTCCACATCGAGCACGCTGTGCAGCAGCAGGGCGTGGGCCAGCAGCTGGGCGGCGGCCGGGGCGGCGGGCAGGAAGTCGGCCTCGAGCCAGGCGCGCGCCAGCGCGGCGCTGGCCAGCGCCAGCAGCAGGGCGGCCAGGAAGGGCAGGACCAGGCGCAGGTAGCGCCGGCCGATGCCGCGCAGCAGCTCGGTGCCGGAGCGGCTTGCCAGCGACTCCAGGCTGTGCAGTGCCAGATAGCCGCCCAGCACCAGGAAGATCTGCACCGCCATGCGGGCGTAGTCGTAGAACCAGCCGGCCAGCGCCGGAGCCAGCCGGTGCAGCGCATCGGCCAGCGGCCCGTAGGCCGTGAAGTGGTGCAGCACGATGAGCTGCGATCCGATGCACTTGAGTGCATCGATGTGCGTCTGCCGCGCCTGCATCGACTAGGTCTGGGGAATGGGCATGTCCGTGCTGCCCGGGCACACCCAGCGCGCGAACTCGCGCGTGGTGTCCATGCAGCCGCCGGCGGCGGTGTAGACGCCGCGCGGCTCGCGCCAGCGCGTCATCAGCGCCATCACCCGCGCGAGCTCCAGCGGGTCGGCCAGCGTGGCCTCGATCAGCGGCTCGATGCGCTGCTCGTCGATCTGCGATTCGCCCTGCGTGTCCTTGTACAGGCCATGGCGCCAGTGGTAGATCTCCACGCACTTTTGCGTCAGCGTGTAGGGCTGGCCCTGCTTCCAGAAGTTGGTGAACTGGCCACCGCCCAGGTACATGACCCAGGAGCCCTCGAAGCCGCAGGCATCGGCCGAGGCCGCATCGGGGTTGCGGAACCAGACCCGGTCGCCCGGCACGTAGTAGAGCGGGGGCAGGGGGGCGTCCATCGCGCCCTGCTCGCGCAGGAAGACCTCGTGGAACTCCCCGGACATGATGGGGCGCTGGCGCCACACGTCCTGCAGGCGCTCGAAGAGTTCCGGATTGCACTGCGCCAGCTCCTGGGCGATGCCCAGCAGGATCACGTATTCCGTGGCGCGGTAGCAGGAGAAGGAGTAGAGCCGGCCCGAGACCTCGGGCTGGGTGGTCTTGATCAGGGCATCGATCAGCGCGACACCGGGCAGCAGGGTGAAGCCCCGGTCCGCGTGGTAGTGCCAGCAGTCTTCGGGGCGCTCGGCGGCCTGCGTGTCGAAGGCCAGTGTGGTGCGGCGTGCGGCGTGCACGATGTTGCGGCGGATGCGGATGGCCGAGACCAG
>JAYNNS010000263.1:0-1868 GCA_038112835.1 Curvibacter sp.
TGCCTGGATGCGCAATGGCGGCGAGATTGCCGACGACTACGACGACAGCGACGACGCCAAGGAGCACGAGATCGAGGCCTTCAAGGCCCAGCGTGCAGCGCGGGCGCAGGGGACCCTGCCCCGGCAGCGCCGGCGTCGCGCAGGGTTGGCCGATGCGCAGGTGGTCCCGGTGTTCCAGCTGGTCACCGGCGACCTGTCCTTCATCTCGCTGACGCTGGTGCTGCCGGCCCTGGTGCCGCTGCTGGCTCCCGGCGGGCAGCTGCTCCTGCTCGTCAAACCGCAGTTCGAGCTGCAGCCAGGCCAGGTGGGCAAGGGCGGCATCGTGCGCGATGCGGCGCTCTACCCGCAGGTGGAGCAGAAGTTGCGTGCCGCCTGCGCCGCACTGGGCCTGCAGGTGCAGGCCTGGATCGATTCCCCGATTGCCGGTGGCGACGGCAACCGCGAGTTCTTCATTCATGCCATCAACAAGAAGTGAGCTTCGCATGAGCGAACAGCAACTGCCGATCAGCATCGAGTTCTTCCCGCCCAAGACGCCCGAGGGCGTGGAGAAGCTGCGCGCCGTGCGCCAGCAGCTGAAAGCGCTGAAGCCCGAGTTCTGCTCGGTGACCTATGGCGCCGGCGGTTCCACGCAGGAAGGCACCTTCGGCGCCGTGCGCGAAATCCTGGCCGAAGGCATGGACGCCGCCTCGCACATCTCCTGCATCGGCGCGACCCAGGCCACCATGCGCGAGAACCTGGCCACGCTCAAGGCCATGGGTGTCAAACGCCTGGTCACGCTGCGCGGCGTTCTGCCCAGCGGTTACGGCGCGGGCGGCGAGTTCCAGTATGCGAGCGACCTTGTGGCCTTCATCCGGGCCGAGACCGGGGATCACTTCCGTGTCGAGGTGGCGGCCTATCCCGAGGTGCATCCCCAGGCCAAGTCGCCGGCGGCCGACCTGCAGGCCTTTGTCGCCAAGGTCCGGGCCGGCGCCGATTCCGCGATCACGCAGTACTTCTACAACGCGGACGCCTACTTCCGCTTCGTCGAGGAGTGCGATGCGCAGGGCGTCACGGTGCCCATCGTGCCGGGCATCATGCCCATCACCAGCTCCACCCAGCTGATGCGTTTCAGTGATGCCTGCGGCGCCGAGATCCCGCGCTGGATCCGCCTGCGCCTGCAGGCCTATGGCGACGACACGGCGTCCATCAAGGCCTTCGGCCTCGATGTGGTGACGGCGCTGTGCGAGCAGCTGCGTGCCGGCGGCGCGCCGGCCCTGCATTTCTACAGCATGAACCAGAGCGCGGCCACGCTGGAGGTCTGCAAGCGTCTCGGCTTCTGATCAGCGGGTGCCGGCGCGCGTCACCAGCCAGATGCCCGGCAGCACCAGGGCCATGCCCCCGAGGTGGTAGGCGCTGAGGCCTTCGCCCAGCACCAGCCAGGCCATGAGCGCGGTATAGAGGGGACTCAGGTACAGCACCACGCTGACCCGTGCCGCGCCGAGCTCGCGCTGCATGAAGGAGTGTGCCAGGTAGGCGCCAA
Organism: Curvibacter sp.; assembly: GCA_038112835.1. Lineage (GTDB taxonomy): Bacteria > Pseudomonadota > Gammaproteobacteria > Burkholderiales > Burkholderiaceae_C > Hylemonella. The sequence continues at coordinate 1,520 of JAYNNS010000263.1, forward strand.
AGCCGGGTATGAGGGCGGCCGTGAGCGCCAAGGCACCACCTTCGAGGCTCAGGGCGGGGCCCGGGTGGCGCCAGATTTCCACCAGCGCAAACGGCAGATTGATCAGGGCGCCGGCCAGGCTGATGAGGGCCAGCTGGGCGCCCAGGCCCAGAGGGCTCTGCCATTTCTTGAGCAGCAGGGCGTACAGGGTCCAGGACAGCGTGGCGGCCAGGATCCAGCCGTCTCCGGGGACGAACTGCACCGCGGCCAGGGCATCCCATTGCCCCTTGAGCACCACGTGCAGCACGCCAGCCAGGGCCAGGACCACGCCCAACGCCATGGGTCGGGCCGCAGCCCGCAGGAACAGGAT
>JAYNNS010000263.1:1878-4504 GCA_038112835.1 Curvibacter sp.
GGCTGAAGCTTTCGCCCAGCCAAAAGGCCGAGGCCAGCACGATGAGCACGGGCGAGATGGCGTAGATCAGCCCGATGTTGGCGGCGCTGGTGGTGTGCCCACCGATGTAGACCCAGGCGCCGCAGATCCACATGCCCAACGCGCCGAGTACCAGGTAGTGCTTGCGGTCGGCCCAGGCCCGGCGCCCATGGGTCCGGATCTCGGCATGGGCCATGAGGAAGAACAGGCCGCTCGCCAGCAGCCAGCGCAGCATGGCCAGCAGGTGCGGCTCGATCACGCCCGGCGCCTTGCGGGCGATCAGGGCGTTGACGGCCCAGAGCGCAGGGGTGACGAAGAGCAGCGCCAGGGCGAGGCGGCGGCGGGCAGCGCTGTCCATGCCGCGCGCTTCAGCCGCCGCTGTCGAGCGTGAAGGCGGCGTTGCGGTCCTGTCCTAGCAGCTTCACCAGCTGTGGCAGCGCGGCTTGCAGCAGGCCCTTGAGCGTGTGCGGCGGGTTGACGACGAACATGCCGCTGGCCGGCAAGCCCGGGCGCTTGGCGTCTTCGCCTGCCGCCATCTTGCTGGACTTGACCGTCAGCGTGGCGTGCAGCCAGGGCTTGCCGGCCTGGATGGCCAGGGTCTTGAGTTTGCGCGGCAGCCCGTGCGCCTCGGGGCGCGGGATGATGGGATACCAGACGGCGTAGGTGCCGGTGGCGAAACGCTTGAGCGCCTCGGCCATCAGTGCGGCCACGCGCGCGTAGTCGTTCTTGATCTCGTAGCTCGGGTCGCACAGCAGCAGGGCGCGGCGCGAGGGCGGGGGCAGGAATTTCGTGACGCAGCCGAAGCCGTCCTCGCGCAGCACGGCCACCTGGCGGCCGGCGTCGAGCTGGGCGATGTTGGCGTCCAGGGCCTTGGCGTCGGTCGGGTGCAGCTCGTAGAGCTTGAGGCGGTCCTGCTCGCGCAGCAGGCGCTGGATGATGAAGGGCGAGCCCGGGTAGACCTTGCTGCTGCCTCGGGCATTGAAGCCCGCAACGAGTTCCAGATAGTCCAGCAGGGCCGGGGCCAGGGGCTCGCCGCCGGCCGCCTGCAGGCGGCGGATGCCCTCGGCCGCCTCGCCGCTGGTTTCGGCGAACTCGCTGTCCAGCCGGTACAGGCCGGCACCGGCATGGGTGTCGATGACCGTGAGGGCCGTCTCCTTCTGCGTCAGGTGGCGCAGCATGGCAATGAGCACGGTGTGCTTGAGCACATCGGCATGGTTGCCGGCATGAAAGGCGTGGCGGTAGCTGAACATGGTAATCGGATGTTAATGGCGGGGAAGCCCGAAACCGGGACACCTGCTTTCCATGCAAGAATCAACCGTTATGGCCCAGATTGTCCCGCATCCTGCGTTCAAGCCCGAGGTCGCCGAGGCACCGGCGGTCACGCACGTGGATGCGCTGCCGCCGGGCACCCGCCTGTCCGAGTTCGAGATCCAGGGGCTGCTGGGGGTGGGTGGCTTCGGCCTGGTCTACCGTGCCTACGACACCTCGCTGCTGCGCACGGTGGCCATCAAGGAATACATGCCGGCGGCGTTGGCCACGCGGCTCGACGGCATCACGGTGTCCGTGCGCTCTTCGGTCGACGAGGGCACCTACCGGTCCGGCCTGCAGTCCTTCATCGCCGAGGCGCGGCTGCTGGCCCAGTTCGACCATCCCTCGCTGGTCAAGGTCTATCGTTTCTTCGAGGCCCACAACACGGCCTATATGGTCATGCCGCTGTACAGCGGCATGACGCTCAAGCAGGCGCGCAGCCAGATGGTGGCGCCGCCGCCCGAGGAGTGGCTGCGCACGGTGCTGTGGTCCGTGCTGCAGGGCCTGCATGTGCTGCACCGCAGCGATGCCCTGCACCGCGATGTTTCGCCGGACAATATCTTCCTGCAGGACATCGGCCCGCCCGTGCTGCTGGACCTGGGCGCGGCACGGCGTGCCATCCATGACAAGTCGCACAAGCTCACGGCCATCCTCAAGGTCAACTACGCGCCCATCGAGCAGTTCGCCGAGGCCGAGGATCTGCAGCAGGGGCCGTGGACCGACCTCTATTCCCTGGCGGCCGTGGTCTACAGCTGCCTGCGCAACGATCCGCCGCTGCCCGCGACCACGCGCGTGGTGCGCGACAGCCAGCCCTCGGTGCGCAGCGTGGCGGCCACGGTCCGGGAGCATTTCGGGCTCACGTATTCGGAGCCGTTCGTCCGCACCATCCAGCATGCCCTGTCGGTGCAGCCGTCCGACCGGCCGAAAAGCCTGGCCGCCTTCGTGACCGAGATGAAGCTCAAGGCCCCGCCGCGCCTGAGCAAGTTCGACTGGCGGGCCGAGCTCGGTGCGTCCCTGCGCAAGGAGGAGGAGGACTACAACTCCCGCCAGTTCTGGCACACCCAGCCGCAGGACGCGGCCGCGGCAGCCCAGGCTTCCGCACGCAGTCCGAAGCCAGGGCACGCAGTCCGCAAGCTGGTCTGGGTGGCGGGTCTGTTGCTCGCGGCCGGTGCGGCGGCGCTGGTGCTGGACCGTGTGCTGCCGCGTGCCTCGGTGGTGGCCGCCCCGGAGCCAGCCTCGGTCCCGCTGCCTGCGGTGGCCGCCCCCGCCGCCGAGTCCGCGACCGCCGAGAATCCTGCTC
>JAYNNS010000264.1:0-3926 GCA_038112835.1 Curvibacter sp.
GGCCGGCAGGGGCGGGGTCGGTGTGGGCTTGGCCAGTGGCCTGGCTTCCTGCTTCAGCGGTTGCGGCGCCGGGGTCTGGGGCCGGGGCGCGGGCGGCGCCGGCGGGCTGATGAACTCGCTGAGGATTTCACCGGGCACGATGATCTCCACCGCACGGCGCATCAGGCCCGTCTGCAGCGCCCACAGCACGGCCACGTGCAACACGATCACGCCGGTGGCGATGAGCAGGCGACGGTTCATGACGGGGGCGGGTGAGGCGGCGAGAGTCAGACTCATATTGTGATCTGGGGGCGTTCCCTATTTCCTGAAGATCCAGCAGCTGGCCGGCGCGACCAGCAGCAGACTGCCGAAAAGGATCAGAAGGAGCATGCGAAGATTATAAACGATAATAATTATCATTTAATAGATGTGCTGCTGTCCTGTCCCAGCAAGGCCGGCGTGGCCTCGTCCAGGGTGCGGCAGCCCGTCAGCGCCATGGCGATCTCCAGCTCGTCCCGCAGCAGGCGCAGCACATGGGCGACCCCGACGGCGCCGGCATTGGCCAGGCCGTACAGGTAGGGACGGCCCAGCAGCACGGCATCGGCCCCGAGCGCCATGGCCTTGAGCACGTCGGTGCCGCGGCGGATGCCCCCGTCGACCAGCACGGCCATCCTGCCGCCGACTTCCTGCACGATGCGGGGCAAGGCCGTGGCCGTGGCCGGTGTGGTGTCCAGCGTGCGCCCGCCGTGGTTGGAGACCACCAGTCCGGCCACCTGCAGGCGCATGGCTTCGCGTGCATCCAGCGGATGCAGCACGCCCTTGAGCAGGAGCGGCAGGCGGGTGCGCGACTGCAGCCAGCTCACGTCGTCCCAGGTGGGCGCCTGGGTCAGCAGGCCGTCGAACAGCGCGCTCTGGCCCGGCACCAGCGTGCGGGGCGCGGCGGCCGGCAGCGGGTCGAGGTTCACCGCGCGCACGTGCGGCGGCAGCTGGAAGCCGACCCGGCGTTCGCGGTCGCGCGCGCCGCTGGAGGGCGCGTCCACGGTCAGCACCAGCGCTTCGTAGCCGGCGCGCTCCGCGCGCTGCACGAGTTCGAGCGTGAAGCCGCGGTCGTGCTGCAGGTAGAGCTGGAACCACAGCGGGCCGCGCCCCGGCTCCGCGTGCATGGCCTGCGCCACGTCCTCCTGGGGCACGCCGGCCTGTGTGCACAGCCCCTGGCCGGCGCCCAGCGCCGCGGCGGCATGGGCGCTGGCGAGTTCGCCGTCGGGATGGGCCAGGGTCTGGAAGGCCAGGGGGGCGAGCAGGATGGGATGCGCCAGCGTGCGCCCCAGCAGCTGCACCCGGGTGTGCCCGCCGGCCAGCGGGCGCAGCACGCGGGGCCACAGCGGCAGGTGGTTCCAGGCCTCGCGGTTGGCGCGCAGCGTCAGTTCGTCGGCAGCTCCGCCGCTGAAGTAGGCCCAGGCCTGCGCGTCGAGCCGGGTGCGGGCGTGCGTCTCGTGGTCGGCCAGGTTGACTACGCCCGCCGGCAGGGGCTGGACCTCGGGCACCCGCTTCACAGATCGACCCACTGGCGCAGCAGGTTGTGGTAGCTCGCGGTCAGGCCGATGACCGCCGGATCCGCGTCGCCGATGCGCGTGCGCAGCTGCCGCAGGTGCAGATCCATGTCGTGGAGCAGGCGACGCTGCTCGTCGCTGCGCACCATGCTCTGGACCCAGAAGAAGCAGGCCAGCCGGGTGCCGCGGGTGACGGGCTCGACCCGGTGCACGCTGGTGCCGGGGTAGACCACCGCGTCGCCAGCGGCCAGCTTGACGCGGTGGCTGCCGAAGGTGTCCTCCACGACCAGCTCGCCGCCCTCGTAGTCCTGCGGCGCGCTCAGGAAGAGCGTGCAGGAGATGTCGGTGCGCACCCGGCCGGCTCCGTTGCGCAGGAAACGCACGGCGCTGTCCACATGGTTGCCGAAGGTGTTGTGCGCCCCGCCGTAGCGATTCGCCAGCGGCGGGGAGATCTGCTTGGGCAGCGTGGCGGCGAAGAACTCCGGGCTGCGTTCCAGGCCGGCCAGCACCAGCTGCTGCAGGGCCCGGTTTTCCGCGCTGGCTTCGGCGAGCTGCTCATTGTTCTTGGCCAGCGCCGCCTGTTCCCCCGAGGTGGCGCGCCCGTCCACCCAGGTGGCACGCTGCAGCAGGCTGCGGGCCTGGGCCAGTTCATGGGCGGTGAGGATGCGGGGGATGTGCAGCAGCATGGAAGAAGTTCCCCGCGGTCAGAAGCGCGTGCCGAGCGTGAACTTCACGGCACGCGGGGCGCCGGTGACCACGAAGGCCGGATAGAGCTGGTCACCGTAGAGCTTGTCGCCGATGTTGGTGATGGTGACCTGGCCGTAGGTGTCCTGGGTGAACTTGTATTCCATCATGGCGTCGGCCACCACATAGCCCGGGGCGCTGTTCGTCGCCGAGGCCGCGCCGCTGGTGCCCTGCAGCGGCCGGTTTTCGGACACGCCGTTGAAGCCGCCGGCCAGCCGCAGCTTGGGCGTGGCCTGGTAGCTCAGCCAGACACTGCCCGAGTGCTTGGGCGTCAGGCCGACGCGCTGGCCCACGCTGGCCTGGGCGGTGCTGCCGGCCTGGTCGATTTTGGCTTCCGGAACCCAGGCGTAGGAGAGGTAGAGCTCCCACTGCGGGCTCAGACGGCCCACCATGTCGAACTCGAGGCCCGCCGCATGGCGCTTGCCCGAGAGCAGGTAGGAACTGCCGGCGAAATCCGAGTCCGTGGTGCGCTCGTTGTACTTCTCGGTCCAGAACAGGGCCAGGCGCGTCGAGAGCTGCTTGCGCAGCCAGTCGAGCTTGGCGCCGATCTCGACGTTGCGGCTCTTCTCCGGCGGCGTGTTCGCGTTCTGCGGCGTCACGTACTGGTAGGTGTCGGCCGAGGTGTTGAACGAGGTGCCATAGGAGATGTGGTACGAGCTGTCGTCGGTGGGCTGGTAGAGCAGGCCCCAGCGTTGGCTCCAGACGTTGTTGTTCAGGCTCGTCTCCAGCGCGCCGTTGGGCACGTTGGTGCTGGTGTTCGGATAGGTCAGCTGCCGGAAATCGCCGTTGAAGGCGTCGAAGCGCAGGCCGGCCAGCACCTTCCAGGCCGGCGCAATCTGCAGCAGGTCCTGCAGGTAGAAGCCGACCGAGCTGGCCGAATAGCGGTTGGTGTCGCGGTAGACCGGTTCCACCGACAAGGTCTGTCCGTCGTCCGGCGTGCCCAGCGTGGTGTTGCCCTTGTTGTAGTTGGTGCCCACGGTGCCCCAGGCGCCGTAGCGCTGGGCCTTCTCGACCGCGGCATCGACCCCGGCCAGCACCTCGTTCTTCAGGCCTAGCCAGTCGAACTTGTTGCTGTAGTCGCTCTGCACATAGGTGCCGTCATAGCGGTCCTTGCGCGGGGCGAGGCCCGAGCGGGTCATCACCGTGGACGGATTCAGGTTGGCGGCCGTGGTGCCCGCGGCAAAGCCGGCGCGGGTGCCCCATTGCGAGCGGTCGAAGCTGCCCGAGCGGAACTGGCTGCGCAGCTCCCCGCCGTCGTCGAAGCGGTGCACATGCTTGCCGTGCAGGTAGCTGGCGCGGCCCTTGAGGTAGTCGCTGCGCGTGCCGTAGAAGTCGCCCGGTTCCACCTTGGGCACGGTCCCGCCTAGCCAGGAGACGCCGGCCTGGGGGATGTTGTCCACGTCCAGGTGGAACAGGCCGATGGAAAACTCGTCGCGCTGTCCGATGCCCCAGCGCAAGGTCGGCGCCACGCCGTACTTGTCGATTTCCGCGCCGCCGTTGTGGGCCTTGGTGGACATCACGTTCAGGCGCAGGGCGGCGTCCTCCCCGGTGACCCAGTTGAAATCACCGGTCGTGCGCGCATAGCCGCCGGTGCCGACCGTGGCCTCGATCTGGTGCTCGTTGATCAGGCGCGGCTGTTTGGTCACCTGGTTG
>JAYNNS010000264.1:3936-4490 GCA_038112835.1 Curvibacter sp.
GGCCGTCCCGCAACGGCGGGCCCACGGTCACCTGGTTGACCACGCCGCCGGTGGAGCCGCGCCCGAAGAGCATGGAGGCCGAGCCGCGCATGACCTCGATGCGGTCGTAGTTGAAGGTGTCACGGTCGTACTGCGAGGGATCGCGCATGCCGTCGATCAGCAGGTCGCCCACGGTGGCGACCGGAAAGCCGCGCAGCCGGATGTCCTGGTCGGTCCCGTTCTCGGTGGCCGCAAAGGTGATGCCGGCCGTGTGGTGCAGGGCTTCCTTCAGGGTGTCGAGCTTGCGATCGTCCATCAGCTTTTCGGTCATCACCGAGTCGGATTGCGGGATGTCGCGCAGGTCCTGGCTGCCCTTGCCGATCTGCGTGCGACGGGTCTGGAAGGCATCCTTGCCTTCGGCTTCCTCGGCCTTCTCGCGCACGGTCACCGTGCCCAGGGTCTGGCCTTCGGGGGCCGGGGCCGCGCTCTGGGCCCAGCTGCTGACCGAGGCGGCCAGCAACACGGTGCCCAGGGGCAGGAGCGCGGGGTGGGTGAGGGGGCGGACAGTGGCTGCG
>JAYNNS010000265.1:0-4462 GCA_038112835.1 Curvibacter sp.
CCGGTTCGCTGACCGCGCTGCCGATCATCGAGACCCAGGCCGGCGACGTGTCCGCCTTCGTGCCGACCAACGTGATCTCCATCACCGACGGCCAGATCTTCCTGGAAACCAGCCTGTTCAACGCCGGTATCCGCCCCGCCATCAACGCCGGTATCTCGGTGTCGCGCGTCGGTGGTGCGGCCCAGACCAAGCTGGTCAAGAGCCTGTCCGGCGGTATCCGTACCGACCTGGCCCAGTACCGTGAACTGGCCGCCTTCGCCCAGTTCGCCTCCGACCTGGACGCGGCGACCAAGAAGCAGCTGGACCGCGGCGCCCGTGTGACCGAGCTGCTCAAGCAGCCCCAGTACAGCCCGCTGCCGATCAGCCTGATGGGCGCCTCGCTGTTCGCCGTGAACAAGGGTTTCATGGACGACATCGACGTCAAGAAGGTGCTGCCCTTCGAGCACGGCCTGCACGCCTACCTCAAGGACAAGCACGCTGCGCTGCTGGCCAAGCTGGAAGCCGCCAAGGCCATGGACAAGGATGCCGAAGCCGAACTGACCGCCGCCATCGGCGCGTTCAAGAAGACCTTCGCCTGATTCCCGACCTGACGACGCAAGGAGCCACGCATGGCAGCAGGTAAGGAAATACGCGGCAAGATCAAATCGGTGGAGAACACCAAGAAGATCACCAAGGCCATGGAAATGGTGGCCGCATCCAAGATGCGCAAGGCGCAGCAGCGGATGCAGGCTGCCCGTCCGTACAGCGAGAAGGTGCGCAACATCGCCGCCAACCTCGGCCGGGCCAACCCGGAGTACGTGCACGCGTTCATGCAGACGAACGAAGCCAAGAGCGCCGGCATGATCGTGGTGACCACCGACAAGGGCCTGTGCGGCGGCCTCAACACCAACGTGCTGCGCGGCGTGACCAACAAGCTGCGCGAGCTGCAGGCTGCGGGCGTGAGCACGCAGGCCGTGGCCATCGGCAACAAGGGGCTGGGTTTCCTCAACCGCATCGGCGCCAAGGTGGTCTCGCAGTCCATCCAGCTCGGCGACACGCCGCATCTGGACAAGCTGATCGGCCCGGTCAAGGTGCTGCTCGACGCGTATGCGCGCGGCGAGCTGAACGCGGTGTACCTGTGCTACACCAAGTTCATCAACACCATGAAGCAGGAGCCGGTGGTCGAGCAGCTGCTGCCCCTGTCGGCCGCCAAGATGCAGGACGAGGCGCAGGCCAGCGGCCCGCAGCACGACTGGGACTACCTCTATGAACCCGACGCGCAGACCGTCATCGACGAGCTGCTGGTCCGCTACGTGGAAGCGCTGGTCTACCAGGCCGTGGCCGAGAACATGGCCTCGGAACAGTCCGCCCGCATGGTGGCCATGAAGGCCGCCACCGACAACGCGGGCAATGTGATCGCCGAGCTCAAGCTGGTCTACAACAAGACCCGCCAGGCCGGCATCACCAAGGAACTGTCGGAAATCGTGGCGGGCGCCGCGGCGGTCTGACGATCGACAGCTAACAGATTCAAATCATTGGAGCAGAAAATGGCTCAAGCAAACACGCAAGTGCAGGGCAAGATTGTTCAGTGTATCGGCGCCGTGGTGGACGTGGAGTTCCCGCGCGACCAGATGCCCAAGGTCTATGACGCCCTGAAGATGGAGGGCTCGGCCCTGACGCTCGAGGTGCAGCAGCAGCTCGGCGACGGCGTGGTCCGCACCATCGCCCTGGGTTCGTCCGACGGCCTGCGCCGCGGCCTGACCGTCACCAACACCGGCAAGGCCATCACCGTGCCCGTGGGCAAGGCCACGCTGGGCCGCATCATGGACGTGCTGGGCAACCCCATCGACGAGCGCGGCCCCGTGGACCAGACGCTGACCGCGTCCATCCACCGCAAGGCCCCGGCCTACGACGAGCTGTCGCCCTCCACCGAGCTGCTGGAAACCGGCATCAAGGTGATCGACCTGGTCTGTCCCTTCGCCAAGGGCGGCAAGGTGGGCCTGTTCGGCGGCGCCGGTGTGGGCAAGACCGTGAACATGATGGAGCTCATCAACAACATCGCCAAGGCGCACTCGGGTCTGTCCGTGTTCGCCGGCGTGGGTGAGCGTACCCGCGAAGGCAACGACTTCTATCACGAGATGTCGGACGCCGGCGTGGTGAAGCAGGACAACCTGGCCGAATCCAAGGTGGCCATGGTCTACGGCCAGATGAACGAGCCCCCGGGCAACCGTCTGCGCGTGGCCCTGACCGGTCTGACGATGGCCGAAGCCTTCCGTGACGAAGGCCGCGACGTGCTGTTCTTCGTGGACAACATCTACCGCTACACCCTGGCCGGTACCGAAGTGTCCGCCCTGCTGGGCCGCATGCCCTCCGCCGTGGGCTACCAGCCGACGCTGGCCGAGGAAATGGGCCGCCTGCAGGAGCGCATCACGTCGACCAAGGTCGGTTCCATCACGTCCATCCAGGCCGTGTACGTGCCGGCGGACGACCTGACCGATCCCTCGCCCGCCACCACCTTCGCCCACCTGGATTCCACCGTGGTGCTGTCGCGTGACATCGCCGCCCTGGGTATCTACCCCGCCGTGGACCCGCTGGACTCCACCAGCCGCCAGCTCGACCCGCAGGTCGTGGGCGAGGAGCACTACACCGTGGCCCGCGCCGTGCAGGGCACGCTGCAGCGCTACAAGGAACTGCGTGACATCATCGCGATCCTGGGCATGGACGAACTGGCGCCCGAGGACAAGCTGACCGTGGCCCGCGCCCGCAAGATCCAGCGTTTCCTGTCGCAGCCCTTCCACGTGGCCGAGGTGTTCACCGGCGCCCCGGGCAAGTACGTGCCGCTGTCGGAGACCATCCGCGGCTTCAAGATGATCGTCAATGGCGAGTGCGACCACCTGCCCGAGCAGGCCTTCTACATGGTCGGCACCATCGACGAAGCCTTCGAGAAGGCCAAGAAGGTCTGATCGGCGCCTGTCACGGAGCTACACCATGAACACGATCCACGTCGATGTGGTCAGTGCCGAAGAGTCCATCTTCTCGGGCGAGGCGCGCTTTGTCGCGCTGCCCGGCGAGGCGGGCGAGCTCGGCATCTATCCGCGTCACACCCCGCTGATCACGCGCGTCAAGCCCGGCTCGGTGCGCATCGAGATGGCTGACGGCAAGGAAGAATTCGTCTTCGTCGCCGGCGGCATCCTCGAGGTGCAGCCCGACTGCGTCACCGTCCTGTCCGACACCGCCGTGCGCGGCAAGGACCTGGACGAGGAGAAGGCCAACGAAGCCAAGCAGGCGGCCGAGGAGGCGATCAAGAACGCCAAGAGCGACCTGGACCTGGCCAAGGCCCAGTCCGAGCTCGCGATTGCCGCAGCCGAGATCGCCGCCCTGCGCAAGTACCTCAAGAAGAAGTGATCTTCCCGCATGCCGCGATGGCGGTGTGTGCCAAGGCCCCGGCAGCGATGCGCGGGGCCTTTGTGTTTTCAGGGCACTTGGGGCCGCAGCGAGCAGCGCAGCATGGTCGGGATCTGGTGGAGGTGGGGGCAAGAATACACCGTGCGCTGCCGCGCGGCAGGCCCTGGAGGACAATGAGGACCGTACACCGATGATCAACTACACCGCCCCCCTCTGGCTGCCCGGCGGCCATCTGCAGACCATCTGGCCCGCGCTCTATGCGCGCCGGGCCCGCGGGCCGCTGCCGCGCTTCGAGCGCGAGCGCTGGGACACGCCGGACGGCGACTTTGTGGATGTGGACTGGCTGCGCCATCCCGGCAGCGAGACGCTGCTGGTGTTGTTCCACGGTCTCGAGGGCTCGACGCAAAGCCATTACGCCCAGGCCTTCGGCGACTTCGCGCGGCAGCAGGGCCTGGCCTATGCGGTGCCGCATTTCCGGGGCTGCAGCGGCGAGCTCAACCGCGCGCCGCGCGCCTACCACTCGGGCGACTGGCCCGAGATCGACTGGATCCTGCGACGCCTGCGCGCGCAGCACGCGGGACGCATCGTGGTCGTGGGCATCTCGCTGGGCGGCAATGCCCTGCTGCGCTGGGCCGGCGAGCTGGAGGACGAGGCCTCGAAGGTGGTCGATGCCGTGGCGGCCGTCTGCTCACCGCTGGACCTGGCGGCCGGTGGCCACGCCATCGGCCGCGGCTTCAACCGGCAGGTCTACACGCGCATGTTCCTCAAGACCATGAAGCCCAAGGCCCTGGCCAAGTGGGCGCAGCACCCGGGGCTGTTCGACCGCGAAGCGCTGCTGCGCGCGCGCGACCTCTACGAATTCGACAACCTGTTCACCGCGCCGCTGCACGGCTTTCGCAACACCGAGGACTACTGGGCGCGCGCTTCGGCCAAGCCGCACCTCGCGCGCATCCGCATCCCCGCGCTGGCGCTCAACGCGCGCAACGATCCCTTCGTGCCGGCGCACAGCCTGCCGGGACGCCAGGACGCCGGCTCGCATGTGACGCTGTGGCAGCCGCGCCATGGCGGCCATGTGGGC
>JAYNNS010000266.1:0-334 GCA_038112835.1 Curvibacter sp.
GGCCAGACCCGCGCCGGCCAGACCGGCCACGGCGGCTGCGACAGCGTAAAGGGCGCGCCGGCGCTGCGGCGGGGGAGATTTTTTGTTTTCCATGGAATGCATCAACTTTCTTCTTCCTGCGCCAAAAGAGCCTGAAGAGCCTTCAAATCTCCGCGTGGACTGCGCCCCTTGGAGTCCTTGAGCAGGGCGCCACGCAGTGCATCGAGATCATTCACCAGCAGATGGACCCCCACCGTCTCGCCCAGTTCCCGACAGGGGGCGTGGAAACTCAGGGCCTCGACCGGCTGCTGGTGCAGGCCGGTCACGGTGCGCGGTTCGTAGCTCACCCGCAGGT
>JAYNNS010000266.1:344-2041 GCA_038112835.1 Curvibacter sp.
TGCGGCCGGAACGGTGCCAGCCGCTCCATCCAGTGCTGGGCCAGGCGGCGCAGGGCCTGCAACTCGGCCGGCTGGGTGTCGGCACAGAACAGCGCAATATGTTCGCGCACCGCGTCTTCCACCGCGTCGTTGTCGGGCAGGGCCGTGCGCTGCGGCAGGCCCAGCTGCTTCACGGCGCGGCGCTTGGCCGGACCGTACTCCAGCCCCTCCTCGACCACCAGGCGTGCCGCAGCGGCGGCGATTTCGTCTTGAGCACTCACAAACGGATTGGCCTTGCGCTGATTCAGAAGCGCTCCTTCGGGAGCGATCCCGACAATGCATCTCCACATCCTCGGCATCTGCGGCACCTTCATGGGCGGCCTGGCGGCCCTCGCGCGCGAGGCCGGCCACAAAGTCACCGGCTGCGACGCCAATGTCTATCCGCCGATGAGCACCCAGCTCGAGGCCCTGGGCATCGAGCTGATCACGGGCTTCGGCGCCGAGCAGCTGGACCTGAGGCCCGACGTCTTCGTCATTGGCAACGTCGTCACCCGCGGCGAGCGCTTCCCGCTGATGGAGGCCATCCTCGACGCCGGTCTGCCCTATGTGTCGGGCCCGCAGTGGCTGGCGGAACACGTGCTGCAGGATCGCCATGTGCTGGCCGTGGCCGGCACGCACGGCAAGACCACCACCACCTCCATGCTGGCCTGGATCCTCGAGGCCAACGGACGCCGGCCCGGCTTCCTGGTCGGCGGCGTGCCCATGAACTTCGGCATCTCGGCCCGGCTCGGCAGCCCGTCCACGGCCGGGCAACGTCCGCTCTTCGTCATCGAGGCTGACGAGTACGACACCGCCTTTTTCGACAAGCGCAGCAAGTTCGTGCACTACCGGCCGCGCACGGCTGTGCTCAACAACCTGGAGTTCGACCACGCCGACATCTTCGACGACCTGGCCGCCATCGAGCGCCAGTTCCACCACCTGGTGCGCACGGTGCCGGGCTCGGGCCGGGTCGTGGTCAACGGACTGGAGGAAAGCCTGGCGCGCGTGCTGCATGCGGGCTGCTGGAGCGAGGTACGCAGCTTCGGCGCGGCGGTCAGCGACTACAGCGCCCGCGGCGAACCGAACGACTTCGAGGTCCTGCAGCAGGGGCAGGCCGTGGCGCGTGTGCAGTGGAGCTTGAGTGGCGTGCACAACCAGCTCAATGCCCTGGCCGCCATCGCCGCAGCCGAGCACGTGGGGGTGGCGCCCGCCGATGCGGCCCGCGCCCTCGCCGCGTTCGAGAACGTCAGGCGGCGCATGGAGGTGCGCGGCACGGTGCGCGGCATCACGGTCTACGACGACTTTGCCCACCACCCCACGGCCATCCGCACCACGGTGGACGGCCTGCGCCGCCAGATCGGCAAGACAGCACGCATCCTGGCCGTGTTCGAACCACGCAGCAACACCATGAAGCTGGGCACCATGAAGGCCCAGCTGCCCTGGAGCCTGGAGGACGCCGATCTGGCCTTCTGCCACAGCGGCGGCCTGGGCTGGGACGCCCGCGAGGCCCTGGCGCCCATGGGCGCACGCGCCCAGGTGGCCGACAGCATCGAGACGCTGGTCCAGCAGGTCAGGTCCGCCGCCCGGCCGGGTGACCAGATCCTCTGCATGAGCAACGGCGGCTTCGGCGGCGTGCACCAGAAGCTGCTCGACGCGCTCGGTACGACGTAATCCGGTCC
>JAYNNS010000266.1:2141-4407 GCA_038112835.1 Curvibacter sp.
CCGCGCCGTGCCTTGACGGCGTCGGACAACACCTGCAGGGCCTGGAGGGAGTCGTCCCAGCCCAGGCAGGCGTCGGTGATGCTTTTGCCGTACTCGAGCTTGCCGGCATCGTCCTTGCCCGGCGTGAACTTCTGCGCCCCGGCACTGAGATGGCTCTCGATCATGACGCCGAAGATGCTGCGCGAGCCGCCCGAGACCTGGGCCGCGATATCGCGCGCCACGTCCAGCTGCTTCTCGTGCTGCTTGCTACTGTTGGCGTGGCTGCAATCCACCATCAGCGTGGACGGCAGCTTGGAGGCCTCCAGTTCCTTGCAGGCTGCGGCCACGCTGGTGGCGTCGTAGTTCGGCGCCTTGCCGCCGCGCAGGATGACGTGGCAGTCCTTGTTGCCGTTGGTCTGCACGATGGCCACCTTGCCGTTCTTGTGCACGGACAGGAAGTGATGACCGCGCGCGGCGGCCTGGATGGCGTCGGTGGCGATCTTGATGTTGCCGTCGGTGCCGTTCTTGAAGCCGATCGGCGCCGACAGGCCCGAGGCCAGCTCGCGGTGCACCTGGCTCTCCGTGGTGCGCGCGCCGATGGCGCCCCAGGCGATCAGGTCACCGATGTACTGCGGCGAGATCACGTCCAGGAACTCGCTGCCCGCCGGCAGCCCGAGGCGGTTGATTTCGATCAGCAACTGGCGCGCGATGCGCAGGCCCTCGTCGATGCGGTAGCTTTCGTCGAGGTAGGGGTCGTTGATCAGGCCCTTCCAGCCCACCGTGGTGCGCGGCTTCTCGAAGTACACGCGCATCACGATCTCCAGCGTGTCCTGGTACTTGTCGCGCTGGGCCTTGAGGCGGCGCGCGTATTCCACGGCCGCGGCCGGGTCGTGGATGGAGCAGGGACCGATGATGACCAGCAGGCGGTCATCCTTGCCGGCCATGATGTTGTGGATGGTGTGGCGCGTGCGGGAGATCAGGCTCTCCACAGGCGTGCCACTGATGGGGAAGAAGCGGATGAGGTGTTCGGGCGGGGGCAACACGGTGATGTCCTTGATGCGTTCGTCGTCGGTGCGGCTGGTCTTGTCACCGGGATGCGCATACCAGGCGTCGGTGCTGGTGGGTTGGGCGTGGGCCGTCATCGTGTCGCTCCTTCTTGCTTGTCGAATGGTGGATCGGGTCAAAAAAAAACCGCCGGCGGGGCCGGCGGTTTTTGAATTCGGGACGTTTCCTGCGGGTACGTTCAGAACTCTCTCTCGCCGGCGGCGTGTGAGAACCAAAAGTAGCCAAAAAAGTAGAAACGGGTCGAAACCATGGCGGTCAATATAGCACAGAAAAACAGAGGTCTGGCAAGTTCAGCGAGTCAGGCCGTGCCGCCGACGGTCAGCCCGTCGATGCGCAGCGTGGGCTGACCCACGCCGACCGGCACGCTCTGGCCTTCCTTGCCGCAGGTGCCCACGCCGCTGTCCAGGCGCATGTCGTTGCCGATCATGGTCACGCGGGTCAGGGCGTCCGGGCCGTTGCCGACCAGGGTGGCGCCCTTGACGGGGTAGAGGATCTTGCCGTTCTCGACCCACCAGGCTTCGCTGGCCGAGAAGACGAACTTGCCCGAGGTGATGTCGACCTGGCCGCCGCCGAAGTTGGTGGCGTACAGGCCGCGCCCGATGCTGGCCACGATCTCCTCCGGCGTCTTGTCGCCGCCGAGCATGTAGGTATTGGTCATGCGCGGCATGGGAATGTGGGCGTAACTCTCGCGCCGGCCATTGCCGGTGGGGGCCGTCTTCATGAGGCGCGCATTCATGGCGTCCTGGATGTAGCCCTTGAGGATGCCGTCCTCGATCAGCACATTGCGCTGGGTCGCGTTGCCCTCGTCGTCCACATTGAGCGAGCCGCGGCGATCGGCGAGGGTGCCGTCGTCCAGCACGGTCACGCCCTTGGCCGCCACGCGCTGGCCGATGCGCCCGGAAAAGGCGCTCGAGCCCTTGCGGTTGAAGTCGCCTTCCAGGCCATGTCCAATGGCTTCGTGCAGCAGCACGCCGGGCCAGCCCGGGCCCAGCACCACGGTCATCTCGCCGGCCGGAGCCGGGCGCGACTCGAGGTTGGTCAGGGCGGCGCCCACGGCTTCGTCCACGTACTGGCGGATCATGGCCTCGTCGAAATAGGCCAGGCCGAAGCGCCCCCCGCCACCGGAGGAGCCCATCTCGCGTCGGCCGATCTGTACGGCGATCACGGTCACGGACAGGCGCACCAGAGGCCGCACATAGGCCGCCAGGGTACCGTCGGCGCG
>JAYNNS010000267.1:0-4391 GCA_038112835.1 Curvibacter sp.
ATCTTGGCTCTCGCGCCGTGCCGCATGGCCATCACCGAGGCCTATTACGCAGGATCCGCCGAAACCATGGAGGCCAACGGATGGGGATGCGAAAACCTGCTCGGCCCGTCTCGGCACATTGCCTCTGTTTCGACCGATAGCAACGGCCTGATCAGTGTGGCGGTTCGTGGCATCAGCACGGAGATCGACGGCAAGGTCATCACCATGTTCCCATCCAGCCCAACCGGCGAGGCCCTCACTTACACCCGCGGCGGCGTCAAGATCGCTGGCTGGATTTGCGGCGGCTCGGGCACCACCATCGCACGACAATATCTGCCCGGAACTTGTGCGGGCTCATGAGGGCGCACAGACCGTGGCGCTCACGATATTCCATCTGGACATAACACCCACCCCCGAGGTGATTTTTCAGACCCCGAGGTAACGGTGCCAGAGCCCGGGATCGGCCGCCAGCTCCCGGGACGGGCCGGCCCAGACCACGCGGCCGCGCTCGATCACGGTGTGGTGGTCGGCCAGGCGGATCAGGCGCTGCACGTATTTGTCGATCACCAGGATGCTCAATCCCTGCGCCCGCAGCTGGTCCAGGCAGGCCCAGATCTGCTCGCGGATCAGCGGGGCCAGGCCCTCGGTGGCCTCGTCCAGCACCAGCAGCTCGGGGTTGGTCATGAGGGCACGGCCGATGGCCAGCATCTGCTGCTCGCCCCCCGAGAGCTGGTTGCCCAGGTTGCGGCGGCGCAGGGCCAGCGCGGGGAACAGGGCATAGACGCGATCGAGCGTCCAGGGCTCGGGGTGGGCGCGCCGGTTGGCGGCGAAGGCGCGCAAGTTCTCCTCCACCGTGAGATTGGGAAAGATCTGCCGGCCCTCGGGCACCAGGGCCAGACCCATGCGGGCGATGCGGTCCGGGCCCAGGCCGGTGATGCGCTCGCCCATGAAGCGCACTTCGCCGGTGCGCGGCGGGGTCAGGCCGAAGATGGAGCGCACCGTGGTGGTCTTGCCCATGCCGTTGCGGCCCAGCAGGGTGGCCACGCCCCCGGCCGCCACATCGAAGCTGATGCCGAACAACACCTGGCTTGCGCCGTAGGCGGTCTGCAGGTCGCGGACTTCGAGCAGCGCGCGCCCTGCAGCCCCTCCATCCTGACGGGCTGCGGTGCGAGCGCCTTCGGGCGGCAGGGCGACGCTCATGCTCGACGCTCCCGGCGCCGCATGGCACGACGCTCCAGCACGAGGGCCGCGAGCGTGAACAGCAGGATGATGCCACCGTGCCACTCCAGGCTGCGCTGCGCGGCCTGCAGGGTCTGCGCATAGGCCGCCTGGAATTCCTCATAGACCCGGTGCACGGGGCCGCAGTGCAACTCCCAGATGCGGAAGCGCTCCTCGCCGCGCGCCCAGCGTACCGGCACGCCCAGCACATAGCCCATGCAGCCGCCCAGGCTGTCCCACTCCCCGTCCTGCAACGGGGTGTGGGTGGGGGCGAACAGGGCCGCCGAGGCGGGAAACTCCATGCTGCGCTGGGTGTGATCGACCAGGCGCACCTGCAGGTGCGGCACGCGATCCTGCACCTGCAGCACCTCGACGGGCAGCTGCATCAGCGCGCCCCGATCCGGCACGGGGTTCATATGGTCCGCCAGATAGAGGGAGCCCAGATGCAGCTGCAGGGCCAGGCCGAGCAACAGGGTCCAGAGCTGGAAGTGGCGCCAGGCGCGCACGGGCCGTGCCGCGGACGCGGCCATGGGAGCGGGGACCAGGGTCTGCATCAGGCGCCCTCCTCCAGCTCGTCGCCCAGGTAGGCGCGCCGGACTTCGGCATCGGCGCGGATGGCGGCGGGTGCGCCGCTGGCGAGGATGCGCCCGCTGACCAGCACCGAGATGGTGTCGGCCAGGCGGAAGACGGCATCCATGTCGTGCTCCACCAGCAGCAGGGTGCACTCGCCGTGCAGGCTCTGCAACAGCGCGACCATGCGCTCGGACTCCTCTGGCCCCATGCCGGCCATGGGCTCGTCGAGCAGCAGCAGCCGCGCGCCCGTGGCCAGGGCGATGCCGACTTCGAGCTGGCGCTGCTCGCCATGCGAGAGCGCGCCAGCCAGCCGGGCCGCCCGGGCCTGCAGACCCACGCGCGCCAGCACCCCGGCCGCGGCCGCATAGCGCTGCACTTCGGCACGCGCCGGCGACCAGAAGCGCAGGCTGGACCCAGTGCGGGCCTGCAGCGCCAGCGCCACGTTGTCGAGCACCGACAGGCGCGGAAAGATGCTGGTGATCTGGTAGGAGCGCGCCAGGCCACGGTGCACGCGCTCGTGCATGGACAGGGCCGTGATGTCCTGGCCATCGAAGACGATGCGCCCGGCATCGGGCGCGAGCGCACCCGAGAGCTGCTGGATCAGCGTGGTCTTGCCCGCGCCATTGGGGCCGATAAGCGCGTGGATGCCGCCCGCGTGCACGGTCAGGTCGACCCCGTCGGTGGCCACGAGCCCGCCGTAGCGCTTGACCAGCCCCTGCACCTGCAACAAAACAGATGCCCCCACGCTTGCCACTGCGTGTGCTGCGCTGCCCCCCGGGGGGGCCTTCGCGCCTTGGGGCGGCCCGGCGACGCTCAAGCTCATGCCCGCTCCTTGCGCCGCCACAGGCTCATGAGCCCGTTGGGCGCGACCAGCACCACGGCCAGCAGGGCCGCACCCAGCACGAACTGCCAGTAGATGGTGTAGTGGCTCAGCACTTCCTCGAGCAGCAGGAAGACCACGGCGCCGATCACCCCGCCCCACAGATGCCCCACCCCGCCCAGGATGACCATGACCATGAGCAGGCCCGACTGGCTCCACTGCATCATGGCCGGGCTGACGAAGTTGTTGAGGCTGGCCAGCAGCGCACCCGCCAGGCCGGCGATCGCGCCGGCGATGACGAAAGCCACGAGCCGGTGGCCGTAGACGGCAAAGCCCACGGCTTCCATGCGCTGCTCGTTCTCGCGCATGGCCTGCAGGGCATGGCCGAAGCGCGCATTGAGCAGACGCCAGATGAAGAGCAGGGCCAGCGTGCACAGGGCCAGCGTGGTCCAGTAGAAGGTGCGCTCCTGGGCCAGATCCAGGCCGAGGCCCAGGGTGGCGCGGGCCGTGAGGTTCAGACCGTCGTCGCCGCCCCAGGCCTTGCCCGAGACGGCCAGGTAGTAGAGCATCTGCGCGAAGGCCAGTGTGATCATGATGAAGTAGACCCCGCGCGTGCGCAGGCTGATGGCGCCGATCAGCGCGGCGAACAGCGCCGCCACCCCCATGGCCAGGGGCCAGACAAGCCAGGCGGAGGTGATACCGGCCTGCAGCAGCAGGCCGGCGGCATAGGCGCCCACGCCGACGAAAGCCGCATGGCCGAAGCTGACCAAGCCACCGAAGCCGAGGATGAGGTTGAGGCTGGTGGCCGCCAGCGCGAAGATGAGCACCCGCGCAGCCAGGCCCAGGTAGAAGTCGCCTCCGATCAGCGGCGTGATCAGCGGCAGCGCCAGCAGCAGCACGAAAAGTGGCAGCGCCCAGCGCCAGCCCAGCGCATGATCGAGCAAGCCGCGCGGCGGCGTCACGGGCGCGGTCGGTTCAGCCATGGGCAGGGAACAGGCCGCGCGGGCGGAAGAACAGCACCGCCGCCATGAGCACATAGATCAGGATGGAGGCCAGGGCCGGCCCCGCGTTATCGGCTGCCGCCGGGCCCAGCACGGCGCTCAGCGCCAGCGGCAGCAGGGTGCGCCCCGCGGTATCGACCACGCCGACGATG
The DNA here is from genome assembly GCA_038112835.1 of Curvibacter sp. Lineage (GTDB taxonomy): Bacteria > Pseudomonadota > Gammaproteobacteria > Burkholderiales > Burkholderiaceae_C > Hylemonella. Next base: position 3,744 of record JAYNNS010000267.1, read on the forward strand.
AGCGCGCCCAGCAGCGCGCCGCGCACCGAGCCGATGCCACCGATGACGATGACCACGAAAGCCAGGATGAGAATGCTCTCGCCCATACCCACCTGCACCGAGAGCAACGGCCCCAGCATGCCGCCGGCCACGGCGCACAGTGCGGCCCCGAGGCCGAAGAGCGCGGTGAACAGCGCGCGCACCGGCACGCCCATGGCCAGGGCCATCTCGCGGTTCGACGCCCCGGCGCGCAGCTGCATGCCGATGCGCGTGCGCGTGATCAGCGCCCACAGGCCCAGCGCGACGACGAGGCCGACGACGATGATGAGCAGGCGGTAAGCCGGGTAGTAGAAACCGGGCAGCAGCTCCACCGGACCGGCCAGCGCCTCAGGTGCGCCCAGCATGACCGGTTGCGAGCCCCAGATGAAACGCACGGCCTCGTTGCACATGAGCAGGATGGCGAAGGTGCCGAGCACCTGCGAGAGGTGGTCGCGCGTGTAGAGGCGACGCAGCACCGTGAGCTCGAGCAGCACGCCGAAGACGGCCGCGCCCACGATGCCCGCCCCCAGCCCCACCCAGAAGGAGCCACTGGCGGCCGTGGCTGCGGCCACCAGGTAGGCGCCCACCATGGAGAGCGAGCCATGGGCCAGGGTGATCATGTCCATGATT
>JAYNNS010000268.1:0-4374 GCA_038112835.1 Curvibacter sp.
GCAGTTCCGCTGGACCGACCCCTCGGACGCCTCGGTCACCTGCGATTTTGCGGACGGCAAGCTGGTGCGCTGGGAATTCCGCCGCCCCGAGCCCCTGGCCGATGCCGGGGTGACCACCCTGCCAGGCCTGCCGCCGGCCCCGTAAAATCACGGTTTTGCGCCGTTTTGTGCCGGCGCTCCCCCTCTACCCAGGAAAGAACGAATGAGCTCCCTACCGACCTCGATGTCCGACCGCGACGGCAAAATCTGGATGGACGGCCAACTGGTGGACTGGCGCGACGCCAAGATCCACGTGCTGACCCACACCCTGCACTATGGTTGCGGCGCCTTCGAGGGTGTACGGGCCTACAACACGGTCAACGGCACCGCGATCTTCCGCCTGCAGGAGCACACCGAGCGCCTGTTCAACAGCGCCAAGATCCTGCGCATGAAGATCCCGTTCAGCATGGAGCAGGTCAACGAGGCGCAGAAGGACGTGGTGCGCGCCAACAAGCTCGAGAGCTGTTACCTGCGCCCGCTGACCTGGATCGGCGACAAGAAGCTGGGCGTCTCGCCCAAGGGCAACACCATCCACCTGATGGTCGCGGCCTGGGCCTGGGGTGCCTACCTGGGTGAAGAGGGGCTGAAGCGCGGCATCCGCGTCAAGACCTCGAGCTACACACGCCACCACGTCAACATCACCATGACGCAGGCCAAGGCCGTGAGCAACTACAGCAACTCCATCCTGGCGAACATGGAAGCCACGGACGACGGCTACGACGAGGCGCTGCTGCTCGACTCCTCGGGCTTCGTCTCCGAAGGCGCGGGCGAGAACATCTTCATCATCAAGAACGGCGTGATCTACACGCCCGACCTCTCGGCCGGCGCGCTCAACGGCATCACGCGCAACACCGTCTTCCACATCGCCAAGGACCTGGGCCTGGAGATCGTGCAAAAGCGCATCACGCGCGACGAGATCTACATCGCCGACGAGGCCTTCTTCACCGGCACCGCCGCCGAGGTCACGCCCATCCGCGAACTGGATCGCGTCGAGATCGGCATCGGTTCGCGCGGCCCGATCACGGAGAAGATCCAGAGCGCCTTCTTCGACATCGTCAACGGCCGCAATCCCAAGTACGCCCATTGGCTGACGAAGGTTTAACACCCCCAGGCTGCGCGCACTGCGTGTCGCTTCGCCACCCCCTTGCAGGGGGCAACGCCAGTGGCCCGGTACAGCCGGTTCCACGGCGTTCCGCGATCAGACCCTGTGCACGCGCCATTGTTGAAACGAGGTACGCATGAGCAAACAGACAGTTGAATTGCTGGCCAAGGAGCTGAACGCGCAGGGCGGGGTCTACTGCCCCAGCCCCAAGGCGGACATGAAGCTCTGGAACAGCCACCCCAAGGTCTACCTGGACCTGGCCCATACCGGCGAAGCCAAGTGCCCCTACTGTGGCACCGTCTACAAGCTCAAGGCCGGTGAGCACTTCGCCGCGTCCCATTGAACCACCCCCGAGGCGGCCGCTGGCCGCCTCCCCCTCAAGGGGGCGCTGTCAGCGGCCCGGCCCAGCCGGTACCGCGGGCGCCCTCGCAATGGCTAGATCGCCCGCATACATCCTCTATCTTAATCGCCCCGCTATGGTTCGGGGACGCGGTCATGACCGAGCCGCTCATGCGCCGTCTCGCCGCGCGCGGCGAGCGGCTCACCGTCGGGGCCCTGCCCTGGGTGGCGCCGGTCTACCGCGCCATGCCGCAGGTGGCCGAGGTCATCGAGTTTCCTTTCGCGCACGGCGGCCTGCAGCTCAAGGCCCGGCGTGCGCTGGCCCGGCAGTTCGAGGGACGCTTCGGCGTGGCCTATGTGCTGCCCAACTCGATCAAGAGCGCGCTGCTGCCCTTCCTGGCCAGCATCCCCAGGCGCGTGGGCTATCTGGGGGAGGCCCGCGTGGGCCTGCTCACGCACCGCCTCAAGAATCCGCCCAAGGGCAGGCGCCCGCCCATGGTGGCCTTCTACTCCGCGCTGGCCGGCGAGCCCGGCATCGAGACGGACCGCCCGCAGCTGCGGCTGGCCGCGGCCCAGGTCGATGCCGTGCTGGCGGCGCAGGGCCTGGCGCGCGGCGGCTATTACGTCTTCGTGCCCGGCGCCGAGTACGGCCCGGCCAAGCGCTGGCCAGTGGCGCGCTATGCCGAACTCGCGCGCCAGCTCGATGCGCCGGTCGTCGTGCTGGGCTCGGGCAAGGAGGCGCCGCTGGGCGCCGAAATCTGCGCCCTGGCCCCGGGTGTCGACTGCCGCAACCTGGCTGGCGCCACCCGGCTCGACGAGGCCTTCGCCCTGATCGCCGGCGCGCGTCGCGTGATCAGCAACGACACCGGGCTCATGCACGTGGCCGCGGCGCTGGACGTGCCCCAGGTGGCCCTCTTCGGCTCCAGCAGCCCCGAGCACACGCCGCCGCTGAGCGATCGGGCGCGCGTGCTCTGGCTCAAGCAGGATCCGGCCTACCAGCCGCCGCTGGACTGCGCGCCTTGCTTCGAGCGCGAGTGTCCGCTGGGCCATCTGCGCTGCCTCAACGACATCGACGCTGCCCGCGTGCTGCGGGCTTTCTGAGCCTGCCCGGCGGGCAAAAAAAAGCCACCCAAGGGTGGCTTTGAAAGTCCTCGAAAGGACGTCGTTGGGACCGTTCACACCAGCCTGCGCAGCTAGAGGAAAACGCAGGCCGGCGATGTGGGGGCATCAGACTGTGACAGCAGTACGTTCATGACTATAGCCAGCGCTGCCTCGGCTTCCTATCCCACAAATTGGGGATGGGGCCCCAAAAGTGTCGCGAAATAAGACATTCAGGATGCCATTTGGACCCCTTGGGGCCATGCGCTGCGGTTGGTCGCCCCGCTGCGGGGATTCAGCGCGCCAGCGGCAGGCGCAGCACGAAGCAGGCACCGCCCCCGGGGTTGTCTTCGCAGTGGGTGTGGCCGCCATGGCGCTGGGCGATGGAGCGCACCAGGGCTAGGCCCAGGCCCACGCCGCCTTCGCGCTCGGAGGCGCCGGGCAAACGGAAGAAGGGCTCGAAGATGCGCTCGCGCAGCGCGGCAGGCACGCCCGGGCCCTGGTCGCAGACCCGGATCTCGACCTGCTCGCCTGACGTGCGCAGGGTCAGCGTCACCGTTCCGGCGCCGTGTCGGCGCGCGTTTTCCAGCAGATTGCGCAGGGCGCGGCGCAGCAGGCGGGTCTGGCCGGCGACCACCACACTGGTCACGCCGGGCGGGGTCTCGAACTCGGCGCCGGTGCGCGCGCACTCCTCGGCGGCCAGGCCCACGAGGTCCACCGGCTCGAGCGGCCCCAGGTCGTCCGGGCTGGCGTCGAGGCGGCTGGCCAGCAGGATCTCGTCGATCAGCTGGTCCAGCTCACGGATATTGCGTGCGATCTCCTCGCGCGCGGCCGGGCCGGGCTGGCTTTCGAGCAGTTCCAGTCCCATGCGGATGCGCGCCAGCGGCGAGCGCAGCTCGTGCGAGGCGTTGGCCAGCAGGGCCTTGTGCGACAACAGCAGGGCCTGCACCCGCGCGGCGGCGACGTTGAAGCGCTGCGCCAGGAAGGCCACCTCGTCCTGGCCATCCTCGGGCAGGCGGCGTCCGAGGTCGCCCTCGCCCCAGCGCTCCACGCCCTGCTGCAGGGTCTCGAGCCGCTTGGTCAGGCGCCGCACGATGGGATAGGCGCCCAGGGCCACGGCCGAGGCCACCAGGATCAGCATGGCCAGCAGGTTGTAGGGCGGCTGCCACCAGGAGGGCGCGGGCGGCGGCGGCGGGCGGTTGCCCGGGCGCGGCAGCTGCACGAAGACGGTCTGGCCATTGCGCAGCGGCACCTCGAACTCCAGGCCCTGGCCGGGCACGCGGACCGGCCGGGTCTGGGCCTGGCCGATCACCTCGCCCTGGGCATTGCGCAGGATGATCTCGCGGCCCGGTCGCTGGGCGCGCTCACGCTCGGCCTCGGCACGCCAGATCCAGCCGAAGATCAGGGTCAGCAGCACGATGGCGCCCACCACCGCGAGCCAGATGCGCAGGTAGAGGCGGCGGGTCAGCGGGGTGGACATAGGGGCCTGCTCACACTCGTTTCTCCAGTGCGAATGGGGTGCAAACGGCGCCAATCCAGGCGCACGACGAAGCCCGCGGGGCGCCGTTTGCACCCCATTCCCTTCGGGTGGCGACCCAAAAGGCCATGCGCGGCGTTGCGAAGCCTTGCCGGGGGGCGACCCCGGCTGCGTTTCACGCCTTGCGCATGACCTTTTTGATTCGCAACGCATCTTGAGAAATGAGTGTGAACAGGCGCTAGTCCTGCTGGCGGGCGAAGACGTAGCCCACCCCGCGCACCGTCAGGATGCGCTTGGGGTTCTTGGGGTCGGCCTCGAT
>JAYNNS010000269.1:0-4361 GCA_038112835.1 Curvibacter sp.
CCACGAGATCCTGGCCAAGGCCAAGGTCGAGGGGGCGGACATCGTGGGCCTGTCCGGCCTCATCACGCCCAGCCTGGAGGAGATGCAGTACGTCGCGGCCGAGATGCAGAAAGACGAGCATTTCCGCATCAGGAAGATCCCGCTGCTGATCGGCGGCGCCACCACCAGCCGCGTGCACACGGCGGTGAAGATCGCGCCGCACTATGAAGGCCCCGTGGTCTACGTGCCCGACGCCTCGCGCAGCGTCAGCGTGGCCCAGGGCCTGCTGAGCGAGCAGGCGGCGAACTACATTGCCGAGCTCAACGCCGACTACGAGAAAGTCCGGCTGCAGCACGCCAACAAGAAGCAGGCGGTGCTGTGGACGCTGGACCGGGCGCGGGCCAACAAGACGCCCGTGGCCTGGGCGGGCTATGCGCCGCCGAAGCCGAAGTTCATCGGCCGCCGCGTGTTCCGCAACTTCGACCTCGCGGAACTGGCGAAGTACATCGACTGGGGCCCCTTCTTCCAGACCTGGGACCTGGCCGGCCCCTTCCCCGCCATCCTCAAGGACGAGATCGTGGGTACGGAGGCGCAGCGTGTGTTCTCCGACGGCAAGCGCATGCTGCAGCGCCTGATCGAGGGCCGCTGGCTCACGGCCAATGCGGTGGTTGGCCTGTACCCGGCCCACAGCGTGAACGATGACGACATCGAGCTCTACACCGACGAGAGCCGTCACAACGTGGCGCTCACCTGGTACGGCCTGCGCCAGCAGACCGAGAAGCAGGTGGTCGACGGCGTGATGCGTCCGAGCCGCTGCCTGGCCGACTTCGTCGCGCCCAGGGACAGCGGCGTGGCCGACTACGTGGGTGTGTTCGCCGTCACGGCCGGCATCGGCGTGGAGAAGAAGGAGCAGTACTTCATGGACGACCATGACGACTACTCCGCCATCATGCTCAAGGCCCTGGCCGATCGCCTGGCCGAGGCCTTTGCCGAATGCCTGCACCAGCGCGTGCGCACCGATCTCTGGGGCTACGCGGCAGGCGAGCAGCTCGGCAACGAGGAGCTGATCGCCGAGAAGTACCAGGGCATCCGCCCGGCGCCCGGCTATCCGGCCTGCCCGGACCACAGCGTGAAGAAAGAGATGTTCGCGCTGCTGCAGTGCGAGGAGATCGGCATGGGCCTGACCGAGAGCCTGGCCATGACGCCGGCCGCCAGCGTCAGCGGCTTCTACCTGGCGCATCCCGAGAGTGCCTATTTCAATGTGGGTCGCATCGGCGAAGACCAGCTGCACGACCTGGCGCGCCGCCGCGGCATGAGCGAGCAGCAGTTGCAGCGCCTGCTCGCACCCAACCTCTGAGCCCGGCGTCCGGCTAGCGTGGGGCCCGGCCCGCGAGGCCCTGGGCCCGCACCAGGGCCAGCACCCCCAGCAGGCTCAGGCCCAGCAGGAACCAGAGCCCGGCGGTGTAGCCGCCGGCCGGTGTCCACAGCAGGCCGAGCAGCAGTGGCGCAGCGGCGCGCGCCAGCGCCATGGGCAGGCCCAGCGCGCCATTGAGCGAGGCCGCGTGCGCGCGGCTCACGTACTCGGCCATGGCCGTGCCCTTGACGATGGTGAGCATGCCGTTGCCCATGCCGAAGAGCAGCACGAAGAGCAGCAGCACGGCCACCTGCGCGTTGCCGGCCCAGGGCGCCAGCAGCAGGGCGAGCAGGGCGGTGGGGATGAACAGCGGAATCAGCCGGTTGCTCTGGTGCCGGTCCAGATGGTGCTCGAAGAAATACAGCAGCATGCGCCCGAGGACCTGCAGCACGCCGATGCTGGCGGGCACGGCGATGACCCAGGCCTCGGGCAGGCTGCTCTCGCGCAGCAGGCTGACCAGATGCGCGGGCAGCGCGGCCGTCACCGCCATCAGCAGCACGATGAAGCCGCCGGTCAGCACAAAGGGGGTGCTGCGCAGATGCCGGCGCAAGGTCGCGGTGGTGTTCATCTCCGCGTCAGCCCATGCCGGTTGCGGCGGTGCCCCGCGCAGCAGCAGGGCGTGGAGGGGTGCGCAGACCAGCAGGTGCAGGGCTGCCAGCACGAGCAGCGCGGTGCGCCAGCCCAGTGTCTGGATCAGCCAGGCCGACAGCGGGATGAAGACGGTGCTGGCCAGCCCGCCGAGGAACGTCATCGTGATGATGGCGCGGCGAAAGCTGTCCGGATAGCGGCGCGTGAGCACGGCAAAGGCCGGCTGGTAGAGCGTGGCCGCCAGCCCGGCCCCCAGCAGCAACCAGACGGCGTAGAAGCCCGCGCGGGAGGCGACCGCGCTGTGCAGGGCCAGGCCCAGAGCCAGCAGCAGTGAGCCGCCCGTCATGACGCCGCGCTCATGGCCACGGTCGATCAGCCGGCCCACGGGCCAGGCCAGCAGACCTTCGGCCAGCAGCGCCAGGCTGAAGCCCAGCGAGACTTCGGCGCGGCTCAGGCCCAGCGCCTGCTCTACCGGCCCGAGCAGCAGGGCGAAGGTGTAGAACACGCTGCCCCAGCTGATGAGCTGGGCCAGCGACAGCCAGCCGATCAGGGCTGCGGCCGGGGGCGAGCGCGTGGGCATGCAAGTGATTATGATTCAGCACACGCATTCCTACGCTGCCACGGCGGCGGCATCCCCTTTCGCTGCCTCCTGCATGTCCTCTGCTTCCCCCGCGCTGTCCCCGTCCACGCGCCGCTCGGTGCTGCTGCTGTCCTTCGCCACCGTCTCGAGCATGGCGGTGCAGCGCCTGTGCGATGCCATGCTGCCCGAGCTCGCGCGCGAGTTCGAGGTGGGCCTGGCCGAGGCGGCGCAGGTGATCTCGGTCTTTGCCGTGGTCTACGGCCTGTGCCAGCTGTTCTACGGCCCGCTCGGGGATCGTCTGGGCAAGTTCCGCATCGTCATCTGGGCCACGCTGGGCTGCAGTGTGGGCAGCGTGCTGGCCGTGTTCGCCGACAGCCTGGACTGGCTGGTGTTCGCGCGCATGCTGGTGGCGCTGGGTGCGGCGGCCATCATCCCGCTCTCGCTGGCCTGGATCGGCGACGCCGTGGCCTACGAGCTGCGCCAGGAGACGCTGGCGCGCGTGGGCCTGGGCACCACGCTGGGCATCACGGGGGGCCAGCTGCTCGGCGGCCTGTTCACCGACACCCTGGGCTGGCGCTGGGCCTTTGCCTTCATGACCGTGCTGTTCGGGGTCGTGGGCCTGCTGCTGTGGCGCGACGGCCAGCGCCAGCACGCGGAGCAGGCCCAGGCCGGTCCTGCAGCGGCCCCGCCGGCGGCGCGGCCGCCCTATCTCCGGCAGGCGCTGCAGATCATCACCGGCCGCTGGTCGCGTATCGTGCTCGTTGTCGCGCTGATCGAGGGCGCCGCGGGCTTTGGCGTGCTGGCCATCTGGGCCTCGCACCTGCACCATGAACTCGGGCTCTCGCTTGCCGTGGCGGGCGCGGTCGTCGCGCTGTTCGGCCTGGGCGGCATGGCCTATATGGCCGTGGCGCGCTGGCTGATCCCGCGTCTGGGCGAACATGGTCTGGCACGCACGGGCGTGGCACTGCTGGGCCTGAGTTCGCTGGTGATCGCCTTCACGCCGGTGTGGTGGCCCAGCGTGCCGGCCAGCCTGCTGGCCGGCTTTGGCTTCTTCATGTTCCACAACACCATGCAGACCAATGCCACGCAGATGGCGCCAGCCGCGCGCGGCACGGCGGTGTCGCTGTTCGCGTCCTTCCTCTTCATGGGGCAGTCCGTCGGCGTGCTGCTGGCGGCGGCGCTGGTGGGCGTGCTCGGCTCCACGGCCGTGATCGCGCTGGGCAGCGCGGTGCTGGTGGCCATCGGCCTGTATTTCTCGCTGGCGCTGCGCCGCCGGCACCTGCTCATGCAGGACGCAGGCTGAGCTGGCGGTACTGCAGCGCCTCGGCCAGGTGTTCCACGCCGATGCGCGGTGCTTCGGCCAGGTCGGCGATGGTGCGGGCCACCTTGAGCGTGCGGTGCAGGCCGCGGGCGGACCAGCCCAGCCGTGCCGCTGCACTGTCCAGGAAACGCAGCGCAGCGGTGTCCGCCTGCGTGTGGCGGTCGATCTCCTGCCCGCTCAGCGCCTGGTTGGGCCGGCCCTGGCGGGCCAGGGCGCGCTCACGCGCCGCCAGGCAGCGCGCCCGCACGCTGGCGCTGCTCTCGGCCGGCGCGGCCTGCAGCAGTTCCCCCGCCGGCAGGGCGGGCACGGGCACGTGCAGGTCGATGCGGTCCAGCAGCGGGCCCGAAAGCCGGGCCTGGTAGCGCGCCACCTGGTCCGGTGTGCAGCGGCAGGCGCGCTGGGTCGATCCCAGATGGCCGCAGGGACAGGGGTTCATCGCGGCCACCAGCTGGAAGCGGGCCGGGAACTCGGCGCGCCGC
>JAYNNS010000270.1:0-4352 GCA_038112835.1 Curvibacter sp.
CCCACACCAACCATAATCCCTCCATCCCGCCGGCCCCCTTGGCCGGCAGGCACTCCCCTCTCCATTCATGAAAATCGCAGTCATCGGCGCCGGCATCATCGGCGTCACCACCGCCTGGGAACTCGCCCGCGACGGTCACGAAGTCACGGTCATCGAGCGCCGCATCGCGGTCGCCGAGGAAGGCAGCTTTGCCAACACCGGCCTGATCGCCCCGGGCTACAGCAGCCCCTGGGCCACACCCGGCATGTCCCTGCGCATCCTGCGCCACCTCTTCTCCCGCCACAGCCCGGTGCGCCATTCCCTGCCCCTGACGGGCAACGACCTGGCCTGGATATGGAAAAGCTGGCGCGCCTGCGCGGCCGAGACCTCGCTGCGCAACCGCCAGGCCCTGCAGGGTCTGGCGCACTACAGCCGGTCACGCCTGCACACGCTGGGCGACGAACTGGAACTCGAATTCGACCGCAGCCAGGGCCTGCTGGTGCTGCTGCGCTCGGAGCGCGAACAGGCCCAGCTGCGCCCCGCGCTGCAGCTCCTCAAGGACCAGGGCCTGCCGCACCGCGAACTCAGCCCGGAACAGGCCCGCGCCATCGAGCCCGCACTCAACCCGGACACCGCCTTCCACGGCGCCCTGCACCTGCCCGACGACGAGGCCGGCAACTGTCGCCAGTTCGCCCTGCTGCTCAAGAACGCGGCGCTGGCGCGTGGCGTGCAGTTCGCCTTCAGCACTGACGTCGAGCGCCTCACGCCCGGCACGGGCGGCTTGGACGTGCACATCGCCGGCGAAAACCTGCCCCGCCGCTACGACGCCGCCGTGCTCTGTGCCGGCATGGATTCGGCGCGCCTGCTGCGCGGCCTCGGGATCAAGCTGCCGCTGGCTGCCGTGTACGGCTATTCGGTCAGCGCCAGTGTGCGCGAGCCGCTCAACGCGCCGCGCAGCGCCGTGCTCGACGAGCGCTACAAGGTGGCCATCACGCGCCTGGGCCAGCGCGTGCGCGTAGGCGGCGGCGCCGAACTCGGCGGGCGCGCCGAGCGCCAGAACAAGGCCGCCCTGCTGACGCTCTACAAGGTGCTGCAGGACTGGTTCCCCGGCGCGGCCGTTCACTCCAGCGGCGTGCAGACCTGGAAAGGCACGCGCGCCATGCTGCCCGACGGCCCGCCCGTGCTGGGTGCCAGCGGCATCCCCGGCCTGTGGCTCAACTGCGGCCACGGCTCCAGCGGCTGGACCCTGGGCTGCGGCGCGGCCCGTGCCCTGGCCGACCTGGTGGCCGGGCGCACACCGGACACCGACCTCGCGGGCTTCGGCCTCGCGCGCCTGCAGGGCTGAGGGCCGAGTATGTGTACAGTTGGGGCTCCCCCGCCCACAATGCACCCATGAGTCCAGAACTGTCGCAGAAACTCGCTGCCGCTGTTGATGGCATGCCGGCGTTCCCGAAAAGCGTGCAGGCCATCCTGGACCTCACGCGCGACGTCAACTGCACGCCCAAGGACCTGGTGCAGGTGATCGACAAGGACCCGGTGGTCACGGTCAAGATTCTCAAGGTCGTGAACTCGGCCTACTACAGCCTGCCCAAGCAGATCGCCTCGGTCAACCACGCCGTGGTCTTCCTGGGCTTCAACACCATCAAGAACCTGGCCCTGAGCATCGCCGCCATCGGCATGCTGCCGCGCAGCAACGCCGCCGGCTTCGACGTGCAGCAGTACCTGCTGCATTCGCTGGCCACAGCCAGCATCGCGCGCGCGCTCGGCAGCAAGGTGGACGACACCGACCCCATGGACTGCTTCATCGCCGGCCTGTTGCACGACTTCGGCAAGGTGGTCTTCGCCCAGTTCATGCCCGACGAATTCAAGCAGGCCCTCGAAGTCAGCAAGAGCCAGGGTGGCTCGCTGCACGAGGCCTTGCGCCAGACCATCGGCGTGGACCACACGGTGGTCGGCGGCATGCTGGTCGAGAAATGGCGTTTCGCCCCCAAGCTGGTCGAGACCATCCAGAACATGCACGGCCCCGAGGTCAAGGACACGCCCATGATCGCCTGCGTCTTCGCCGCCAACCAGATCGCCAAGAAGCAGCAGTTCGGCTTCGGTGGCAACCCGTTCGTGGAACCGCTGCCCCCGGCCCTGGCCCGGCGCCTGGGCGGCAACCTCGACCACGTGATCGCCGGGCTCGGCGATCTGCAGGCGCTCTTCGAGGAAGCGCAGGTCTTCTCCCAGCTCGAATCATGAAAGTCAAGTTCTGGGGCGTGCGCGGCTCCATCGCCTCACCCGGCCCGCACACGGTGCGCTACGGTGGCAACACCACCTGCATCGAGGTGCGCACCGACGACAACGAGCTCATCATCCTCGACGCCGGCACGGGCATCTTCCCACTCTCGCAAACCCTGCTGGCCGAGCTGCCGGTGCGCGCCCACGTGCTGATCAGCCACTCGCACTGGGACCACATCCAGGGCCTGCCCTTCTTCGTGCCCAACTTCATACCCGGCAACGTGCTGCGCCTGCACGGCGCCTACGACCCGGTCTCGGGCCAGGGCGTGGAACAGGTCATGTCGGTGCAGCTGCAGTACAGCTACTTCCCGGTGCGCGAGGCCGAGATGAAGGGTGCGATCGAGTACGTGACCCTGATGCCCGAGCAGAGCGTGCAGATCGGCAGCGCCACGGTCACACCCTATTTGCTCAACCATCCGGTCATCAACTTCGGCTATCGCATCGAGTCGCATGGCAAGTCGGTCTTCTTCACCGGCGACCACGAGCCCCCCTACAACATCTACCAGCCGGGCGACGCCGAGTACGCCGAGTACCAGGGCTTCGTCGACGAGAAGCAGACCTCCATCCTGCAGGGCATGCGCGGCGTGGACGTGCTGATCGCCGACACGTCCTACACCGCGCAGGAATACCCGTCCAAGGTGGGCTGGGGCCACGGCACCTTTGCCTCCAGCATCGACTACGCGGTGCGCGCCGGCGCCAAGGTGCTCTACTGCACCCACCACGAGCCCACGCGCAGCGACGATGCGCTCGAGGCCGCCTACCGGCAGGCCCTGGCCGAGCACCCCGTGCCCTCGGGGGGGCCCGAGGTGCGGCTGGCCTACGAAGGCCACGTCTACGAATTCTGAGCGTACCGGCCCCATGCAGCGCATCATCCCCGGCCCCGCCCATGCGCTGTACACGGCCGCCGCCACGCGCGCGCTCGAAGCCGACGCAGCCGCCCGCCTGGCCCCGCACACCCTGATGCAACGCGCCGGCCTGGCCACGGCCCGGCTGGCGCTGGCCCTGGCGCCCCATGCACAGCGCTGGTGGATCGCCTGTGGCCCCGGCAACAACGGCGGCGATGGCCTCGAGGCTGCGCTGCACCTGCAGGCCTGGGGCAAGACCGCACTCGTGAGCTGGCTGGGGTCACCCGAAACCACCCCGCCCGACGCCCGCGCCGCACAGGCACGCGCCGTGGCCGCCGGAGTGTCCTTCGTGGCCGAAGCGCCAGGAGCCTGCGACGCGGCCATCGACGCCCTGCTGGGCACCGGCAGCTCGCGCCCGCCCGAAGGCCGCCTGGCGCAATGGATCGCGCACCTCAACACCCTGCAAGGGCTCGTGCTCGCGGTGGACCTGCCTTCCGGCCTGCAGGCCGACACGGGGGCCACCGCCAGCCCCTGCGTGCGTGCCACCCACACCCTGAGCCTGCTCACGCTCAAGCCCGGCCTCTACACCGCGCAGGGCCGCGACCATGCCGGTGAGATCTGGTTCGACACACTCGGCGTCGAGGCAGCGGCCACGGTGCCCCAGGCCTGGCTCAACGCGGCCCCGCCGGCGGCACCACGCCCGCATGCCAGCCACAAGGGCAGCCACGGCGACGTGGCCGTGATCGGCGGCGCCGCGGGCATGGGCGGCGCAGCTCTGCTGGCGGCCCGGGCGGCACTGCACCATGGCGCGGGCCGCGTCTATGTGGGCCTGCTGGACCCGGGTGCCGGCACACTCGATCCGACCCAGCCCGAACTGATGTTCCGCCCCCCGGACACGCTGGACCCGGCCCAGCTCAGTGTGGTCGCGGGTTGCGGCGGCGGCGACGCCATCCGCGCAGAACTGCCACGTCTGCTCTCGTCCGCCCGGCAGCTGGTGCTCGATGCCGATGCGCTCAACGCCATCGCGGGCGACACCGCGCTGCAATCCCTGCTGCGCGCGCGCGGCGCGCGCGCGCGCCCCACCGTGCTGACACCCCATCCGCTCGAAGCCGCACGCCTGCTCGGCAGCGGCACGGCCGAGGTACAGCAGGACCGGCTCGCCGCCGCGCAGCAACTCGCGGCGCAGTTCGGCAGCTGCGTGGTGCTCAAGGGCTCGGGCACGGTCATCGCAGCGCCCGGAGTTCGGCC
>JAYNNS010000271.1:0-1406 GCA_038112835.1 Curvibacter sp.
GTCGTGCGCGAGGCCCCGGCGCCTGTCCGGCCCGCCGCCAGCCCCGAGTCCGCGGCGGCCACAGGCGACGCCAGCGCGTCGCGCAAGAAGCTCCCCAGCACGGGCATCGTCGTCTTCAAGACCCGCGAGGCCTCCTGGATCGAAGTCACGGACGCCAACGGTGCCATCCAGCTCAGCCGCATGATCGAGCCCGGCGAGCCCGTGGGGGCGTCCGGCCCGCTGCCGCTGAATGTCACCATCGGCCGGGCCGACGTGACCGAGGTGTCGGTGCGGGGTAAGGCCTTCCCGCTGGACGAGGTGACCCGCGGTGGTGTGGCGCGTTTCGAGGTGAAATAAGTGTCCGATTGCCTGCCCATCCCGGCTGCCGCTCCGCGCGCGCGGCGTTCCCGCCAGGCCCGCGTGGTCTGGGGCGACCACGTCGTCACCATCGGGGGTGATGCACCCGTGCGGGTGCAGTCCATGACCAACACCGACACGGTGGACGTGATCGGCACCGCCATCCAGGTCAAGGAGCTGGCCCAGGCCGGCTCCGAGGTGGTGCGCATCACGGTCAACACGCCCGAGGCGGCCCAGGCCGTGCCGCACATCCGCGAGCAGCTCGACCGCATGGGCATCGGGGTGCCGCTGGTGGGCGACTTCCACTACAACGGCCACACGCTGCTCACGCAGTACCCGGCCTGCGCCGAGACCCTGTCCAAGTACCGCATCAACCCGGGTAACGTGGGCAAGGGCGAGAAGCGCGACCGCCAGTTCGGCCAGATGATCGACGTGGCCCTGAAGTGGAACAAGCCGGTGCGCATCGGCGTCAACTGGGGCAGCCTGGACCAGGAGTTGCTCGCCGGCCTGATGGACGAGAACAGCCGCCGCGCCCAGCCCTGGGACGCCAAGTCCGTGATGTACGAGGCGCTCATCACCTCGGCCATCGATTCGGCGCGTATGGCCGAGGAGCTGGGCATGGCCCCCGAGCAGATCCTGTTGTCCTGCAAGGTCAGCGGCGTGCAGGACCTGATCTCCGTCTACCGTGAACTGGCGAAACGCTGCGACTATCCCCTGCACCTGGGCCTGACCGAGGCCGGCATGGGCACCAAGGGCACGGTGGCCTCCACGGCCGCGCTGTCCATCCTGCTGCAGGAGGGCATCGGCGACACCATCCGCGTTTCGCTCACGCCCCAGCCCGGTGAATCGCGCACGCAGGAGGTGGTGATCGCCTCCGAGATCCTGCAGGCCCTGGGCCTGCGCGTCTTCGTGCCCAGCGTCACGGCCTGCCCGGGCTGCGGCCGCACCACCAGCACCACCTTCCAGGAGCTGGCCAAGCAGATCGACGACTTCCTGCGCCTGCAGATGCCGCTGTGGCGCAAGCAGTACCCGGGCGTGGAAAACCTCAAGGTGGCCGTCATGGGCTGCAT
>JAYNNS010000271.1:1416-2429 GCA_038112835.1 Curvibacter sp.
CGGGCGAGAGCAAGCACGCCGATATCGGCATCAGCCTGCCGGGTACCGGCGAGGCGCCGGCCGCGCCCGTCTTCATCGACGGCGAGAAGCGCCTGACGCTGCGCGGCGAGGGCATTGCCGTCGAGTTCCAGAAGATCGTCGAAGACTACATCGCCCGGCGCTTCGGCACCCAGGCGCAAGCCCAGGCCGAAACGGCGTGAGCGCAATTCATGAGTGAGAAGAACATGGCCGCCAAGCCAGAGAAACTGCTTGCCGTCAAAGGCATGAACGACATCCTGCCGCCGGACTCGGCGCGCTGGGAACAGCTCGAAGCCCAGGTGCGCGAACTGATGGCGCGCCACGCCTACCGCAACATCCGTACGCCCATCGTCGAGCCCACGCCGCTGTTCGTGCGGGGTCTGGGCGAGGTGACCGACATCGTCGAGAAGGAGATGTACTCCTTCGAGGACCGTCTCAACGGCGAGCAGCTCACGCTGCGTCCCGAGTGCACGGCCGGCGTGGTGCGCGCCGTGGTCGAGCACAACCTGTTGTACGAGGGCGGCAAGCGCCTGTACTACATGGGCCCCATGTTCCGGCACGAGCGCCCGCAGCGCGGCCGCTACCGCCAGTTCCACCAGATCGGCGCCGAGGCCCTGGGCTTCGCCGGGCCTGAGGTGGATGCCGAGATGATCCTGCTGGCCGACGCGCTGTGGAAGACGCTGGGCCTGAGCGATGTGCGCCTGGAGCTCAACAGCCTGGGCCAGCCGGAAGAACGCAAGCAGCACCGCGCGGCCCTGATCGCCTACCTCGAGCAGCACGCGGACCAGCTCGACGAGGACGCGAAGCGCCGCCTGCACAGCAACCCGCTGCGCATCCTGGACACCAAGAACCCGGCCATGCAGGCCCTGGTGGAGGCCGCGCCCAAGCTGATCGATCACCTGGGCGAGGCTTCGCTCGCGCACTTCCAGCAGGTGCGCGCCATCCTGGACGCCGCCGGCGTGGCCTACACCCTCAACCCGCGCCTGGTGCGCGGC
>JAYNNS010000271.1:2439-4329 GCA_038112835.1 Curvibacter sp.
GGACTACTACAACCTCACCGTGTTCGAGTTCATCACCACCCGCCTGGGCGCGCAGGGCACGATCTGCGGCGGTGGCCGCTACGACTACCTGATCGAGCAGATCGGCGGCAAGCCCGCGCCCGCCGTGGGCTGGGCCCTGGGCGTGGAGCGCGTGCTGGAACTGCTCAGGGAGCAGGGCGCCGACACGGCCGCGCCCGTGCCCGATGCCTACGCCATCATCCCCGACGCCGCGGCCCTGCCGCGGGCCATGACCGTGCTGCAGGCCGTGCGCGCCGCCGGCGTCAGCGTGCAGATGCACGCGGGCACGGGCGAGGGCATGGGCAGCATGAAGTCGCAGTTCAAGAAGGCCGATGGCAGCGGCGCGCGCTACGCGCTGATCTTCGGCGGTGACGAGCTGGCACGCGGCGAGGTCACGGTCAAGGCGCTGCGCGACGGCAGCGGTGCGCAGCGCACCGAAGCCCTGGCCGCCGTGGCCGACTGGGCGCCGCGCCTAAAATCAAACGCTTAACCGGATCCCTCCATGGCACATCTCGACCTCGAAGAACAAGAGCAGCTTGACCAGTTCAAGCACTTCTGGAAGCAGTACGGCGGCCTGATCAGCTGGGGCCTGACCGTGCTGCTGGCCCTCTACGCCGGCTGGAACGGCTGGCAGTACTGGCAGAACCGCCAGGCCGTGCAGGCCACGGCCCTGTACGAAGAAGTGGAGCGCATCGCCGGCACGGGTGATGCGGCGCGCCTGGACCGCGCCCTGGCCGACATGAAGGACAAGTTCGGGCGCACGACCCAGGCCCAGCAGGCGGCCCTGCTCGCCGCGGCCGTGCACGCCTCGGCCGGCCGCAACGAGCCGGCCCGCGCCGCCTTGCAGTGGGTGGTCGACGAAGGCCGCGACGAGGGCTACCAGGCGCTGGCGCGCCTGCGTCTGGCCGGCCTGCTGCTGGATGCCCAATCCTACGAGGACGCCCTCAAGGTGCTGGGTGCCAACTTCCCGGCCGCCTTCGCCGCGCTCGCGGCAGACCGCCGCGGTGATGTCCACCTGGCCCAGGGCCGCAAGGCCGAGGCCGTGGCCGAGTACCAGAAGGCCTGGGCCGGCCTGGAGGCCGGCAACAGCTACCGCCAGGTGATCGACGTCAAGCTGGCCGCGCTGGGCCAGGCGCCCGCCGGGGAGAAGAAGTGACGGGTGCTGTTCTGCGGTCGCTTACGGCCCTGCTGCTGGTGGCCCTGCTGGCGGCCTGTTCCAGCGGGCCCAAGCGGCCCGATCCCGCGCCGCTGCAGCCCGATCCCAAGTTGCTGAGCGTGCGCCAGGTCTGGAGCACCGAGCTCGGCAAGGTCGATTTCCCCTTGGTCATGCAGGCCGCCGGCCCCACCGTGGGCCTGGCTTCGGGCGCGGGTGAAGTCAGCCTGGTCGATGCGCGCACCGGCGAGCTGCTGTGGCGCGCCCCGGCCGGTGCCCCGCTCAATGCCGGCGTGGGCCATGACGGCCGCAGCGCCGCCGTGGTCACGACCGGGAACGAACTCGTGGTGTTGCAGGGCGGCAAGGAACTCTGGCGCCAGCGTCTGGGCGCGCCCAGCTACACGCCGCCGCTGGTGGCCGGTGCGCGGGTCTTCGTGCTGGGCGCCGACCGCAGCGTGAGCGCCTTCGACGGCGCCAGCGGCCGCCGCCTCTGGACCCAGACGCGCACGGGCGAGCCCCTGGTGCTGCGCCAGCCCGGCCTGCTCATGGCCGTGGGCGACACCCTGGTCGTGGGCCTGGGCGCGCGTCTGGTGGGCATGAATCCGCTCAACGGCACTTCGCGCTGGGAGCTGCCCCTGGCCAGTCCGCGCGGCACCAACGACGTCGAGCGCCTGGTCGACCTGGCCCCTTGTGTACAGCGGCATCATAAAGAAACGGCA
>JAYNNS010000272.1:0-307 GCA_038112835.1 Curvibacter sp.
GATGGGTCCAGCGTGCGAAACGCTGCATCTGTTCATCGGACAGGCCGGTGCCGTCCAGCACCACGGCCAGCGGGTTGCCCCAGTAGGGCGTGGTGGTGAAGACGTCGACCTGGCGGTAGGGGCGGGTGCGCATGCTCATGGTGTGTGCTCGCGGATGACGGCGGCCAGGGCGGCGATGCCGCGTTCGATCTCTTCGGGTGATTCCAAATTGACCTCGATATGGTCCTGATCGCCATCGCCGGCATGCCACGGACATTGCCCCGGCACGGCACCGCGCGAGCAGGTGATAACCCGCCACCCGGCGTCG
>JAYNNS010000272.1:317-4323 GCA_038112835.1 Curvibacter sp.
ACAAAGGCCACGCCGCGGGCCACCGCCTGGGGCAGCAGGGCTGCGGCGTCCAGGCCCGCGGGCAGGCGGGTCCAGAGGAACATGCCGCCGGCCGGGGTGTTCCAGCTCACGCCCTCGGGCATGTGCTTCTCGAGTGCAGCCAGCATCACATCACGCTGCGCCTTGTAGAGCGCGCGGATGCGCGGCACATGGCGGTCGAGGAAGCCGTCCTTGATGACCTCGGCCACCACGCGCTGGTTGAAGCCCGGGCTGTGCAGGTCGGCGGCCTGCTTGGCCTGCAGCAGCTTGGGGAACAGGGCAGGCGGCGCGACCAGGTAACCCAGGCGCAGGCTGGGCGCCAGCACCTTGGAAAACGACCCGAGGTAGAGGCAGCCCTCGGGATGGCGCGCGGTCAACGGCGCGGGTGGCGGCGTATCGAACCAGAGCTCGCCGTAGGGGTTGTCCTCGATCAGCGGCAGGCCGATCTCGGCCGCCGTGCTGCTGAGCGCCGCGCGCCGCGCCTCGCTCATCAGGCGGCCGCTGGGGTTCTGGAAGTTGGGCAGCACGTAGAAGAAACGTGCGGGGCTGCCGGCCGCCTGCGCGGCGCGCAGGGCCGTCCTGTCCACGCCTTCGTCGTCGCTGGCCACGCTCGTCACCTGGGGCTCCATGGGCGCGAAAGCCTGCAGGGCGCCGAGGTAGGTCGGCGTTTCCACCAGGATGCGGCTGCCCGGATCGATCAGCACCTTGGCGGCCAGGTCCAGGCCCTGCTGCGAGCCTGTCGTGATGAGCACCTGGGACGGGTTCACCTTCCACGGCAGGCTGGCGGCCACCCTCTCGCGCAGGGGCCCATAGCCTTCGCTGGCCGCGTATTGCAGTGCGGCGTCGGCGTCCTCGCGCAGCACACGACTGCAGGCGGCCTCGAACTCCGCGACCGGAAAGGTCTGGGGCGAGGGTAGGCCGCCGGCGAAGCTGATGAGGCCGGGCCGCTCGGTGACCTTGAGCAGCTCGCGCAGCACCGAGGGGTTCATCTGGTCGGCGCGCCCGGACAGCACCCAGGGCGAGGTGGAGGGGGTGCGCGCATTCATGCGTTTTTTCCTTGGGCGAGGGTTGAGACGGTGTGGATGGGCATTTTGCGCCCGGCGTAGACCAGGGCGATCACGGCCAGGCCGCAGCCCAGGGTGAGTGCATCCAGGCGCTCACCGAGCAGGGGCACGGCGAAGAGCATGGACATGAAGGGCTGCAACAACTGCAGCTGGCTCACGCGCACCGTGCCGCCCAGGGCCAGGCCCTGGTACCAGGCGAAGAAACCCAGCCACATGGAGAACACGGCGGTGTAGGCAAAGCCGCCCCAGGCCGCGGCGCTCACGGGCGCCTGTGGCCAGGTCCAGAGCGTGAGCGGCAGCGTCAGGGGCAGGGACAGCAGCAGGGCCCAGCAGATCACGTGCGTGGCGGGCATGTGCAGTGCCAGGCGTGCGCCGTGCGCGTAGCCCCGGGCGGCGCAGAGCATGCCCAGCAGGAGGAGCAGGTCGGCCGGATGCAGCTGCAGCGCGCCGCCCGCGCGCAGCAGGGCGTAGCCCACCACCAGCGTGGTGCCCGCCAGCGCGCAAAGCCAGAAGCCGGCCGAGGGCCGCTGGCCCTGCAGCAGCGCGCCCACGGCGGCCGTGGCCAGGGGCAGCACGCCCACGATGACGCTGGCGTGCACGGCCTCCACATGGCGCATGGCGAGCGAGGTGCAGATGGGAAAACCGAAGACCACGCCCAGCGCCACCCAGGCCAGGGCCTGCCACTGCGCGCGCGTGGGCCGTGGCGCGCGCACGGCCAGCAGGAAGAGGGCCGAGAGCGCGGCGGCCACCACGGCCCGGCCGGTGGCGATGTACAGGCCGGCCAGCTGCGGCGCCTCGGGCGTGCCCGTGGCCAGGCGGGTCATGGGCAGGGTGAGCGCGAAGACGGCCACGCCCAGCAGGCCCAGGGCATAGCCGCGGCGCAGCATGTCAGGGGGGGCGGTGGAGGACATGCCCTTGACTTTAGGGGGAAGACCAGCACACTATCAGCACAGTTTTCTACACAATCGCCCAAACTGTATTGCTTTCCCGGGCAGCACAGAGCACGTCTTCCAGCCCTGTTCCAGCGAGCGACCCATGCCCACTCCCGGTACCGCCCAGACCCTGGCCGAACAGCTGGCCGGTCGTTACGCCCAGCGCATCCGCGACCGCCTGCTCGCGCCCGGCAGCCGCCTGCCCTCGGTGCGCCTGTGCGCCGCGCAGCAGGGCGTGAGCCCGTCCACCGTGGTCGCGGCCTACGACCGCCTGCTGGCGCTGGGCCTGGTGGAGGCGCGGCGCAACCGTGGCTTTTATGTCCGCGAGGCCACGGTGCCGCGCCGGCGCAGCAGCACGCCGGTGGCTGCGTCGGCTCCCGGGCCGGCGCCGGTGGATGCCACCGCCCTGATCCGCGCCATGTTCCACAACCGGGCCGAAGGGCCGCAGCCCGGCACCGGCGTGTTCCCGCCCGACTGGCTGGAGACACCCTTTCTCGCCACGGCCGTGCGCCGTGTCACCAGCCCGGCCGCGCTGCGCACGGCCTCGCTGCAGTACGGTGAGCCGGCGGGCGATGCCAGCCTGCGCCGCGCGCTGGCCGACAAGCTGGCCGGCCTCAACATCCAGGCCGCGCCCGCGCAGATCCTCAGCACGGTGGGCGCCTCGCAGGCGCTGGACATCGTGAGCCGCACCCTGCTGCGCCCGGGCGATCCGGTCATGGTGGAGGAGCCGGGTTGGGCGGTGGAGTTCGCGCGCCTGGCCGCCCTGGGCATGCGCATCCTGCCGGTGCCGCGCGGGCCCGAGGGGCCGGATCTGGCAGTGATGGCGCGCTACTGCGAGGCGCACCGCCCGCGCCTGTTCGTGAGCGTGAGCGTGCTGCACAACCCCACGGGCTACAGCCTGACGCCGGGCAGCGCGCACCGCATCCTGCAGCTGGCGGCCGCGCACGACTTCCACATCGTCGAGGACGATTCCTACAGCCATCTGGCGCCGGAGCAGGCGGTGCGCCTGTGCGCGCTCGACGAGCTGCAGCGCACGATCTACGTCAGCGGCTTCGCCAAGATCCTCGCGCCGGGCTGGCGCATCGGCTACCTGGCGGCGCCCGAGGCGCTGGTCATGCGCCTGCTCGACACCAAGCTGATCTCCACGCTGAGCACGCCGCCGCTGCTGGAGCAGGCGCTGGCCTGGTGCATCGCCCAGGGCCAGCTGCGCCGCCATGCGGAGCGCGTGCGTGTGCGGCTCGATGCGGCGCGTGCGCGCAGCGTCAGGCTGGCCGAAGCGCACGGCTGCCGCTTCGTCGCGCCACCGGCGGGTCTCTTCGGCTGGGTGGACACGGGGGTGGACACGGAGGTGCTGGCGCAGCGTCTGCTCGACGCCGGCTGTCTGCTGGCGCCGGGCGCGCTCTTCCATGCCAGCCGCCAGCGCAGCACGCTGATGCGCATCAACTACGCCACCACGCAGGAGGCGGCGTTCTGGAAGGTGTTTGCCCGGGCGCGCGATGCGCTCGCGGCGCGCGCATGAGGCGTGCCACCGCGGCCGGCGCTCAGGTCGCCAGGCCGGCCAGGGTGCGCAGCAGGGCGCGATTCACGTCCTCGGCGCCGTAGCCGTAGCTCTCGCGCAGGGCCCGCGTGCCCTGTGTGTCGCCCGCCTCGAGGGCCTGCGCGAGCTGCAGCGCCGGCTGGTAGGGGCCGCTGTCCAGCAGGGACTGCAGGATGCGCTGCGACAGCGGCAGCCGCGCCAGCAGCGTGGCCAGCGGCTCGCCCAGCAGCTGGTCGAGCCGGGCGTACAGCCCGCAGAGATAGACCTCGCGCCGCAGGTCCTCCTCGTCACCCGGGTCGAGCAGGTGCTCGACCAGGCGCGCGCGCACGGCCATGCCGGTGCGCACGGGCAGCAGATCGGCCTCGCCGCTGGCCTGGGCCAGCTGGTCCAGCAGCCAGGCCTGCACATGCTTCAGACCCCAGACCTGCAGGCCGCGCTGCACGGTGTCGATCTCG
>JAYNNS010000273.1:0-4318 GCA_038112835.1 Curvibacter sp.
TGCGCTCGCGCCAGAGCGTGATGCTGCGTCCCGAGGTCAGCGGCCGCGTGGTGCGGCTCAACTTCAAGGATGGGGAGCGCGTGCGCAAGGGGCAGCTGCTGGTGCAGTTCGACGACCAGCTGCAGCAGGCCCAGATCAAGCAGAGCCAGGCCGAGCTCTCGATCGCCCAGGCCAACCACAAACGCAACCAGGAGCTGCTGGCCCAGAACTTCGTGAGCCAGCGTTCGCTGGACGAGAGCGCGGCCAACCTCGAGGTGGCCCAGGCCAAGCTCGCGCTGGCCCGGGCCACGGCCGAGCGCCTGCGCATCGTCGCGCCCTTCGACGGCATCGCCGGCATCCGCAATGTCAACGTGGGCGATTTCCTCAAGGACGGCGCCGACATCGTCAACCTCGAGGACATCGACACGGTCTATGTCGACTACCGTCTGCCCGAGCGCTACCAGAGCCAGGTCAGGCCCGGCCAGCGCGTGACCGTGGAGCTCGACGCGCTGCCGGGGCGCAGCTTCGAGGCCCGGGTGCAGGCGGTCGATCCGCTGATCGATGCCAATGGCCGCTCGATCGGCGTGCGCGCCAGCATCCCGAACCGGCAGCTGCTGCTGCGTCCGGGCATGTTCGCGCGCGTCAGCACGCTGTTCGGCGTGCGCGAGCGCGCCCTGGTGGTGCCCGAGGAGGCCATCGTGCCCCAGGGCGGCAAGGTTTTCGTCATCAAGCTCGTGCCGGGGCCGGACAACGACACCCTGGTCTCGCGCCGGGTCGAGGTCAAGGTGGGTATCCGCCGCCCCGGGCAGGTCGAGATCGTCGAGGGCCTGCAGGAGGGCGACACCGTGGTCAGGGCGGGCCAGCAGCGCCTGCAGCGCGACGGCAGCCCGGTCAAGGTGCTGGAGCTGAACCGCCCGGGCGCGAACTGAAGGACCCGCGGGAGCCGCCATGCAACTGCCCGAAATATCCATACGCCGCCCGGTCTTCGCCACCGTGCTCTCGCTGCTGGTGCTGCTGATCGGCGCGGTCAGCTTCACCAAGCTGCCGGTGCGCGAGTACCCCAAGATCGACGAGCCGGTGGTGACCGTCAGCGTCCGCTATGCCGGCGCCTCGGCCGAGGTCGTCGAGTCGCAGATCGCCAAGCCGCTGGAGGATTCCATCGCCGGCATCGATGCGGTGGACGTGCTGACCTCGATCTCGCGCGCGGAGCAGGCCCAGATCACGGTGCGCTTCCGCCTGGAGAAGGATGCCGATGCCGCGGCTGCCGAGGTGCGCGACCGCACGGCGCGCGTGCGCAACCGCCTGCCCCAGGCGATCGACGAGCCCGTCATCGCCAAGGTCGAGGCCGATGCCTTCCCCGTGATCTGGCTGGCTTTCTCCAGCGACACGCACAGCCCCCTGCAGATCAACGAGATGGTCAACCGCATCGTCAAGCCGCGGCTGCAGACGGTGAGCGGCGCGGCCGACGTGCGCATCTTCGGTGAGCGCAAGTACGCCATGCGGGTCTGGCTGGATCCGGACCGCCTGGCGGCCTACCGGCTGACCACCCAGGATGCCGAGGATGCCCTGCGTCGCAGCAACCTGGAGGTGCCGGCCGGCCGCATCGAGAGCCAGCAGCGCGAGTTCTCCGTGACCTCCAACACCGACCTGCGCACGCCGCAGCAGTTCGGCGAGATCGTGATCAAGACCGTCAACGGCTTCCCGGTCAAGCTGCGCGACGTGGCGCGCATCGCCGAAGGGGCGGCCGAGGAACGCACGGCCGTGCGTCTGAACGGACGCCCGGCCATCTCGGCCGGCGTGATCCGCCAGGCGACCGCCAATCCGCTCGACCTCAGCCGGGGCGTGCGGGAAATGATTCCGCGCCTGCAGGCGGACCTGCCGGCAGGCATCAGCATCAACATCGCCAACGACAACTCGGTGTTCATCGACCGCTCGGTGAAGAACGTGTACCAGACCATCCTGGAGGCGGTCGTGCTGGTGGCGCTGGTGATCTTCGTCTTCCTGCGCACCGTGCGCGCCTCCATCATCCCCATCGTCACGATCCCGGTCAGCCTGATCGGCACCTTCGCGCTCATGGCGCTGGCCGGCTTCACGATCAACACCCTGACACTGCTGGCCCTGGTGCTGGCCATCGGCCTGGTGGTGGACGACGCCATCGTGGTGCTGGAGAACATCTACCGCCACATCGAGGAGGGGCTCGATCCTTTCAGTGCGGCCATCAAGGGCGCCAAGGAGGTGGGCTTCGCCGTGGTGGCCATGACCCTGACGCTGGCCGCGGTCTATGCGCCGCTGGCCTTCACGCCCGGGCGCACCGGTCGTCTCTTCGTGGAGTTCGCGCTGGCGCTGGCGGGCGCGGTGATCGTCTCGGGCTTCATCGCGCTCACGCTCTCGCCCATGATGTGTTCCAAGCTGCTGCGGCACAACCCCAAGCCGGGCGTCTTCGACCGCACCATGGAGCGCTGGCTGACGGCCCTGAGCACGGGCTACGAGCGCCTGCTACGGCGCGTGCTGGGCATGCGCTGGGTGGTCCTGCTGGGCATGGGCGTGGTGGTGGCGGGGATCGCCCTGATTCTCCCGGGCATGAAGAGCGAGCTGGCGCCGCTGGAGGATCGGGGCGTGATCCTGAACATCGTCAACGCGCCCGACGGCGCCACCATGGACTACACGGAGCGCTATGCCCGCGCGATCGAGCGCATCGGTGGCGAGTATCCGGAGTTCGACCGCATCTTCGTCGTCACGGGTAATCCCACGGTCAGCACCGCCAACGTCTTTTTCCGTGCGGTCGACTGGGAGCAGCGCCAGCGTACCACGCTGGAGATGGCGCGCGAGATGCAGCCGCGCATCAACGGTCTGCCCGGTGTGACCGCCTTTCCGATCACGCCGCCCTCGCTCGGCCAGGGTTTCCGCGAGCGGCCGGTGAACTTCGTGATCCTGACCTCGGACAGCTACGAAAACCTGAGCCAGGTCGCGCGCCGCTTCCTGGACGAGATCGGCAAGAACCCGGGCTTTCTGACCCCGGACGTGGACCTGCGCCTGAACAAGCCCGAACTCAAGATCGACGTCAACCGCGAGAAGGCGGCCGACCTGGGCGTGAGCGTGGATGTCGTGGCCCGGGCCATCGAGACCATGCTGGGCGGGCGTCTGGTGACGCGCTACAAGCGTGATGGCGACCAGTACGATGTGATCGTGCAGACCCAGTCGGCCGGGCGCGACACGCCGGACGACATCGAGCGCATCTTCGTGCGCGGGCGCAACGACGCCATGATCCCGCTGGCCTCGCTGGTCACGGTCCGAGAGGCTGTGGCGCCGCGCGAGCTCAACCACTTCAGCCAGCGCCGTGCCGTGACCATCACGGCCAACCTCGCGCCCGACTACTCGTTGGGCGAGGCGCTGGATTTCCTGGACCAGGTCTCCAAACGCGTGCTGCAGCCCGGCTACACCACCGACCTCAACGGCACCTCGCGCGAATTCCGCAATTCCCAGGGCTCGCTGACCATCGTCTTCGTGCTGGCGCTGCTCTTCATCTTCCTGGTGCTGGCGGCGCAGTTCGAGAGCTTCGTCGACCCCTTCGTCATCATGCTGTCGGTGCCGCTGTCCATGATCGGCGCGCTGCTGGCGCTCAAGTTCACGGGCGGTTCGCTCAACGTCTACTCGCAGATCGGCCTGATCACGCTGGTGGGGCTGATCACCAAGCACGGCATCCTGATCGTGGAGTTCGCCAACCAGATGCGCGAGCAGGGCCTGGAGATGACGGAGGCCGTCATCAAGGCCGCCGGTCAGCGCCTGCGCCCCATCCTCATGACCACGGGCGCCATGGTGCTGGGCGCGGTGCCGCTGGCGCTGGCCACGGGCGCCGGTGCCGAGAGCCGCATCCAGATCGGCTGGGTGATCGTGGGCGGCATGACGCTGGGTACGGTGCTGACCATCTTCGTCGTGCCCACCATGTACACGCTGCTGGCGCGTCAGCACGCGCCCGGGGCCGACAAGCGGCCGGTGCGCGACGAGACGCCGGGCCACCACGACCTCGTGGCCAAATGACCGTGCCGGCGGCCATGCCCTAACATGGCCGCCATGAACGACACGGTTTCCGAACCTCAGGGCCTGAGCAGCGCTGAAGCCGCCCGCCGGCTGGCGGCCGACGGCCCGAACCTGCTCCCGCAAGGGGAGATCCGCAGCTGGCAGCGCATCGTGCACGAGACCGTGCGCGACCCCATGTTCCTGCTGCTGCTGGCCGCTGCGCTGATCTACCTGCTGCTGGGCGATCTCCAGGAGGGCCTGAGCCTGCTGCTCATGGTCTGCGTGGTGATCGGCCTCACGCTGTACCAGGAAGGGCGGACCG
>JAYNNS010000274.1:0-4315 GCA_038112835.1 Curvibacter sp.
GGCGCGCTCCGCCCTCGCGTGCGGCCTCCAGCGCCGCCATGGCGGCCCGGATGGCCTGGGCATCGCCTGCGGCGTTGGCCGCCTCGAGCGCCTGCGCTGCGTCCAGCACAGCGCGGTCATGTGCGCTCATGGCCGCCGCCGCCTGCTCGCGCGCCACGCTCTTGCGGGCAAAGGCCTCGTCTATGGGCTGGCGGAAGGCGTCCCAGAGCTTCTGCTCCTGGCGGCGCTCCAGCGGCACGGCATGAGCCTCGGCCTGCCAGCGTTGCTGCAGGGCCTTGACAGCGTCGATACGCAGCTGCGGCGCAGCGCCGAGTTGCGCGGCCTCCTCGATCATGGCCTGGCGACGCTGCAGACTCTCCTTCTGTACCGCTTCCAGCGGTGCACTGGCGGCGCTCATCGCAGCCTTCCACTGGGGCTGCAGCTCGGCAAATGCCTTTTCGCTCAGGTGACCGGCCTCACGCCAGCGCTCGGCAAACTGGTGCAGGGCGCGGTTGAACGCCTTCCAGTCCTGCACGGCCGTGCCCGCCTGCGTGGCCGCCCAAGTCTTGAGTTCCTCGATCAGGGCCAGGCGCCGTGCCTTGTGTTCCGTGGCCTCGGTCTTGATCTTGTCCAGCCAGGCCTCGACCACCTTGTAGGCCTGGTTGCAGGCCTCGTCGAAACGCTTCCAGAGCGCATGGTTGGGAACGCCCCCCTGGTCGGTCTGCTTCCACTGCTCACGCAGCTCGCGCAGGGACTCCTGCATCTTGCGCCCCCCCAGGGCCTGGCCTTCCGGACGCTTGAGCAGTGCCTCGGCCTTGCCGACCAGCTCCTCGCGCAACTGGTCGGCGCGCCAGCGCTGCCAGCCCTCGAGCTCGCCCGCGGCGCCCAGGGCCGCATGGGCCTGACGATCGAGTCCGGCGTCGATGTGGCGGCCATGCTCCTTGAGTGCCTGGCGCAGGGCCTGGGCCGCGCCGGCACTGGCCTTGCCATGCCCCTCGGCAATTTCCTTTTCCAGCTGGGCAAGCACCTCGCGTACCGCGGCCGTGGCCTGGGCACGGACTTCGGGATCGACCCTGGGCTTGGGCGCCGCCACGGCCTCCACCGGCACGCCACGGGCCTGGCGCAGTTCGTCGGCCCAGACCGGCACCTGCGGCAGGGGGGCTGCCGGATCGGCTGCGGCCGCACGGGCCTGGGCCAGGGCGGCACTGAAGGCCTCCCAGACCAGGGCCAGCTGGGCGCGTGAGGCTTCCAGCTGGGGCGCGAAGCGCAGATCCACACTGCCCCAGTGAGCCTCCTGGGGCAAGGCGACCGCTTCGGCCTGCCAGGCCGCCACATCGACGGCCAGTCCCTCGGCCACCGCCTGGGCATCGAGCCAGGGCTTGGTGGAGAGCAGCTCGATGCGCTGGGCCAGCAGTACCGCGGCCTCGCGCTGGACCTGAGCCCGATGCTGCAGGTCCTCGATGGCCCTGACACGTTCAGCCAGCGTCGTCTTGAGCACCGCCAGCGGCTCGCGGCTCAGCGGCGCACCGGCCTTGGCGGCATCGCGCTGCCAGGCCAGCGCATCGGCCAGATTGAGCCGCGGGGTCGCCAGCAGGGCCTCGGCCTTCCGGGCCCACTCGATGGCCATGCCTTCCTGGTCGCGCTGACGCTTGAGCTCGTCCAGCCTCTCGCGCAGCAGCTTGGCCGCCCCCTTGTCCTTGACGCTGAGTTCGCGGTAGACCCGCTGCATCTCGTCGCCGCTCGGCTCCTGCTGCAGCCAGGCACGCACACGGGCCGCGCGCTCCCCGGCGGTGCTGGCCGAAAAGGCACCTCCGGTCAGTTCGTCCAGGGCTTGGGGGTCGTGGCGATCGGGAGAAGAAGAGGAGGACACAGGGCGGACTCGATGAGCGTGGAATAAACCGCCGATTGTCGCCGCCATTTGCCCCGGCCGCGCAAGTTTGCAGACCGCAGCACCAGACCCGTCCCATCAAA
The DNA here is from genome assembly GCA_038112835.1 of Curvibacter sp. Lineage (GTDB taxonomy): Bacteria > Pseudomonadota > Gammaproteobacteria > Burkholderiales > Burkholderiaceae_C > Hylemonella. Next base: position 1,951 of record JAYNNS010000274.1, read on the forward strand.
GCAGAAAGCCCGGTCGGGTGGCATGAACCAGCCCGCCGGGCCTGACGGCGGGCCGCAAGCCCATGCCGTCTGGGTATCGCAAAGGGGAGAGTCGGGTCCCGCAATGCGATGGAGGCAAGGGATTGCCCCCAAGATTGCCAGTTTGGCGCAGGCATCAACACCCTGCAGGTGCGTGCCGGCTACTTCCAGCAAGAGGCGCCTGATGTGACAGGCGCTTTCAGTCTAGTGCGTGGTGACAGGGAATCAAATAGCTGTATCAATGACTTCGGCTGGCCTGATTGAGCCCCCATCGACCACCTCCCCCCGGGAAAAAGCGACTGCCAATGTACTGTTACAAAATACAGTAGAGCTCCAGTCTATTCTGACATGATCCTACTAAGCTATTGATTTATATACATTTTCTACGATTTAGGCGATTCAAATGGCGGTTCTTTATAGCCAACAAAGCATTTTTTATTAACCTTATATTATTGATTGTCTATATAAGGGGTCTTACAATTCGTTTCACCCTAGCTTCGGGATTACCCGAACCCGCTGCCGACCCCGGCACATCGGATCCAGGACCGGCCACACGTCTGCCGGCAGATCCAGATGGCGTACCAACCCAGACGTGGCCCTGCTGACTGGACTCCGTGACTTTGCACGGATCCGCCAGTGGTGGCTGCGCGAGATGAGGAAGTGCTATGACAGCGTTACAAGAAATGGGCCAGGGCCTGCGTACCCTCGCACGCCAGATCTCCCAGATTTTTTTCGCCACCATCCAGAACGGCTTTGCCCTGCTGGGTCTGGCGGTGCTCTTCGCCACCATCGCCCTGGTGGCGCGGCCCGAGCTGCGCCAGGCCGGCGAGACCCGGCTGATGGGCTGGCTCCACGATCGCCACTTCGGCCTGTCCTCTGCAGAGGTCGAGCCCGTGGCGGTGGAGCGCGCCACCGCGGTGCACCCGCAGCAGCTCAACAAGGAGCAGGCCGCCGTGGCCTACTGGCTGAGCAAGAAGTACCGGGTCGCGCCCGAACCCCTGTCGGCTCTGGTGCTGGAAGCCTACGAGATCGGCCGCCGTACCGAGATCGACCCCCTGCTGCTGCTCTCGGTCATGGCCATCGAGTCGGGTTTCAACCCCTTTGCCCAGAGCCCGGTCGGCGCCCAGGGTCTGATGCAGGTCATGACCCGTGTGCACAGCGATAAATACGAGCCCTTCGGCGGCCAGCTCGCCGCCTTCGACCCCGTGACCAACCTGCGCGTCGGCGCGCGCGTGCTCCATGAGTACATCCAGCGCGATGGATCCATCGAGGGCGGCCTGCGTCGCTACGTCGGCGCCACCCACCTGCCGGATGACGGCGGCTATGTGGTCAAGGTGCTGGCCGAGCACGGCCGCCTGACCCAGGTGGCCGGCGGCCGCGCTGTGCCCACCCACACCCCCCAGCCCATCCCGGTCACGGCCCCGACCAAGCCGGCCGGCGATGTGCCGCAGGTGCTGAATTCCTGAGCAGCGGCCGGACGGCCGGACGCTCCGCTACACTAGCCGGGCACGCGACTGGCGATAGGCGTGCCCGCCCGCATGGGCAGGCATAGCTGACGTGGACCGACCACCGGGGAGTGTGCCGCGGGGCCTGCCTGGGCAAGCCCGGTGTTCAGCCGTTCGCCTGGGCAGCCCCCGCCTCGTCGGGGGACCCCTGTTTATTCCGACTGCCATGTACAACCGCAACATCCTCGTCGAACAAACCGACCCCGAACTCTGGGCCGCCATCCAGGCCGAGAACGCCCGCCAGGAACACCACATCGAGCTGATCGCCAGCGAGAACTACGCCTCGCCCGCCGTCATGGCCGCGCAAGGCACCCAGCTCACCAACAAATACGCCGAAGGCTACCCGGGCAAGCGCTACTACGGCGGTTGCGAACATGTGGACGTGGCCGAGCAGCTGGCCATCGACCGCGTCAAGGCCCTCTTCGGCGCCGACGCCGCCAACGTGCAGCCGCATTGCGGCGCCTCGGCCAACGAGGCCGTCTTCCTGGCCTTCCTCAAGCCCGGTGACACCATCATGGGCATGAGCCTGGCCGAAGGTGGCCATCTGACCCACGGCATGGCGCTCAACATGAGCGGCAAGTGGTTCAATGTCGTCTCCTACGGCCTCAACGCCAAAGAGGAGATCGACTACGACGCGATGGAGAAGAAGGCGCACGAGACCAAGCCCAAGCTGATCATCGCCGGCGCCTCGGCCTACAGCCTGCACATCGACTTCGCACGCTTCGCCAAGGTGGCGAAGGACGTGGGCGCCATCTTCATGGTGGACATGGCGCACTACGCCGGCCTGATCGCCGCAGGCGTCTACCCCAACCCCGTGCCGCACGCCGACGTGGTGACCTCCA
>JAYNNS010000275.1:0-4290 GCA_038112835.1 Curvibacter sp.
GTCCATACCCAGGGCCCATGCGGCGCCCACGGCGGCCATGACGTTCTCGACCTGGAAGACGATGCTGCCGCCCAGCGTCAGCGGCACCTCGGCCAGGGGCAGGGTGTGGCGCGTCTGGCCCTCGGCGGCGACCAGATGACCCTGGTCCACGTAGACCACGCGCCTGCCCTGGGCCAGGTGGGTGGCCATGACCGGGTGGTGCGGATCGGCGGCGAAGTAGGTGATCTTGCCGCTGCGGCAGTGGCTGGCCATGGCCGCGACGATGGGATCGGCGGCGTTGAGCACGGCAGTGCCGGTCGCGGAGATGTTCTGCACGATCACGCGCTTGAGCACCGCAAGGTCTTCGACCGTGGTGATGAAGTTCAGGCCCAGATGGTCGCCCTGGCCGACGTTGGTGACGACGGCCACGTCGCAGCGGTCGAAGGCCAGGCCCTCGCGCAGCATGCCGCCGCGCGCGGTCTCCAGCACGGCCGCGTCCACGTCCGGGTGCTGCAGCACGTTGCGCGCGCTCTTGGGGCCGCTGCAGTCCCCGGTGTCGATGCGTTCGCCGTCGATGTAGACGCCGTCGGTGCTGGTCATGCCCACGCGCAGCTTCTGCTGTCGCAGCAGGTGGGCGATCAGGCGCACGGTGGTGGTCTTGCCATTGGTGCCGGTCACGGCCACCAGGGGGATGCGGCCGTTCTCGCCCTCGGGGAACATGGCGTTGATGATGGCCTCGCCCACGGCGCGGCCCTTGCCGAAGGAGGGCGAGAGATGCATGCGCAGGCCGGGCGCAGCGTTGACCTCGACGATGCCGCCGCCCTGTTCCTCCAGCGGTTTGAGGATGCTGTCGCAGACCATGTCCACGCCGCAGATGTCCAGCCCGACCATCTTGGCCGCGACGATGGCGCGGTGTGCCACCTCGGGGTGCACATCGTCGGTCACGTCGGTGGCCGAGCCGCCGGTGGAGAGGTTGGCGTTGTGGCGCAGGGCCACGCGCCGGCCCTTGGGCGGAATGGCGTCGGCGTCCAGGCCCTGGCCGGCCAGGCAGCCCAGGGCGATGTCGTCGAAGCGGATCTTGGTGAGGGAGGTGGCGTGGCCGCTGCCGCGGCGCGGGTCCTTGTTGACCTCTTCCACCAGCTGGCGGATGGTGTGCTCGCCGTCGCCCACCACCATGGGTGGATCGCGCCGCGCGGCCGCGACCAGCTTGTTGCCGACGACCAGCAGGCGGTAGTCGTTGCCGGGCAGGAAGCGCTCGATGATGATCTCGTCGTCGAATTCACTCGCAGCGGCATAGGCCTTGAGTAGCTGTTCGCGCGTGGTGATGTTGACGGTCACGCCCTTGCCCTGGTTGCCGTTCTTGGGCTTGATGACCACGGGCAGGCCGATTTCGCCGGCCGCAGCCCAGGCCTCGTCGGCCGAGGTGATCTCGCGCCCCAGCGGCACGGGCACACCGGCGCTGGCCAACAGCTTCTTGGTGAGCTCCTTGTCCTGGGCGATGGATTCGGAGATGGCGCTGGTCACGTCCATTTCGGCGGCCTGGATGCGGCGCTGCTTGCTGCCCCAGCCGAACTGGATCATGCTGCCGCGCGTCATGCGGCGGTAGGGGATGCCGCGGGCCAGGGCCGCATCGGCGATGCAGCCCGTGCTCGGGCCCAGGCGTTCGTCCTCGTCAAGCTCGCGCAGCCGGTGCAGGGCCTGCTCCAAGTCGAAGGGGGTGTCGTCCAGCGCGGCGCGGCACAGCTCCTGGGCCAGTTCCAGTGCCAGGCGGCCCACGGCCTCTTCGGAGTACTCGACCACCACCTGGTAGATGCCGGGCTCCACCGTGGGCGTGGTGCGGCTGAAGGTCACCGGGCAGCCAGCCTGGGCCTGCAGGCCCAGGGCCGCGAGCTCCAGCACCCGAGCCAGCGGGACGGTCTCGTCCTGGTGGCCCGTGGGGTTGAGCGGCAGGATCTGCGGGAAGCGTGCGCGCAGTCGCATGCCGAAGTTCTGGCGCGGGCTGAGTTCACACTCGGTGGGGGTGCAGTGCACCACGGCCTCGATGGCGGTGTGGTGGCTCCAGAGATTGGGGCCGCGCAGGGCGCGGATACGTTGGACTTCCATGTCAGTGATCGTTGGGCAGGTTGGCCTTGAAGGTGCGCAGGCCGGCACCGATGAGTTCGGGTTTGACGTCCAGGGCCCAGGCGGCGGCGACGGCGGCCATGACCATCTCCGGCTTGGCGGCCTTGGTCGGAGCCAGGCTGTCGAGCGGAATGGCGCTGATCTCTTCCTGGCCCTGGGCGAGCACGATGTGGCGCTCGCGCAGGTAGACGCTGCGCAGCCCAGCTTGGCGTTGCGCGGCGATGGCGGGCAGCTGCGCGTCGGGGCCGTAGAAGATGACCTGGCCGTCGCAGAGTTCGGCCATCTCGACCACGCGCGGATCGGCGGCGTTGAGTACGGCCGTGCCCGTGGGCAGCACCACGTCGACCTGGGTGCGTACCACCTTGTAGAGCTGATCGCTGTGGTCGATGTAGAACTCGGCCAGGTCCTCGTGTCCGTCGAGGTCGGTCACCACGCCCACGGTGCAGCGGTCGTAGGCCAGGCCTTCGGCCAGGATGGCCCGGTGCGTGTGCTCGAACACCGCCGCCTCGAGCGAGCGGTTGATCAGCAGGCGCTGGCCGGTGGCCCAGTTGGCACAGTCCTGGGCGTCGACCTGGCGTTCGCCGAGGAAGTAGCCATCGCGACAGGCCAGGCCGACCTGGGTGCCGTTGATGTGTAGCAGCCAGTTGACCAGGCGTGCGATGCGCGTGGTGTGGCGTGTGCCGGTGATGCCCACGATGGCGATGCGGCCCTGGTTCTCGCCGGGGAAGAGGTGCTCGACGATGGCACGGCCCACATTGCGCGGCTGGCCCTCGGCCGGCTTGAGGTGCATGAGCAGGCCGGGGCCGGCGTTGACTTCGATGATGGCGCCACCCTGTTCGGTCAGGGGGCGGGCGATGTCGGGCGTGACGAGGTCGATGCCCGCGATGTCCAGGCCCACCACGCGCGCGGCCAGGGCTGCGGCCGCGGCCACCTGGGGGTGCACGAGGTCGGTCACGTCATAGGCCAGGTCGCCGTGGCGGCGGATCAGCACCACCTGGCCGGCCGGCGGCACCGATGCGCCGGTGTAGCCCTGGCGTGCCAGTTCGAGCTGGGAGATCGGCTCCTTGTCCAGGATCAGCGGTTCAAGCGGGAACTCCTCTTCCTCGCCGCAGCGCGGATCGCGGGTGATCTGCGCATCGATGAGCTGCAGGATGGTGGCGTGGCCGTCGCCGGTGACGGTCTGCATCTTGCCCTTGGTCGCGGCCACCACGCGCCGGCCCACGACCAGCAGGCGGTGGGCGTCGCCCTCGATGAACTTTTCCACCAGCACACCGCTGCCCTCGGCATCGGCCGCATGCCAGGCCTTCTCGATGTCCTCGCGCGTGCGCAGGTCGGTGAAGACGCCACGGCCGTGGTTGGCGTCCGTGGGCTTGACGGTGACCGGCAGGCCGATGTCCTGCGCCACGCGCCAGGCCTGTTCGGGGCCATCCACCTCCTCGCCCTCGGGCACGGGCACGCCGGCGCTGGCCAGCAGCTCCTTGGTCATCTGCTTGTCGCTGGCGATGCTTTCGGCGATGGCGCTGGTCTGGTCGGTCTCGGCCGTCCAGATGCGGCGCTGGCGCGCACCGTAGCCCAGCTGCACCAGATTGCCGTCGTTGAGGCGGATGTGCGGGATGCGGCGGTCGGTCGCGGCCTCGACGATGTGCGCCGTGCTCGGGCCCAGGTAGTGGCGGTCGCTGAGCTCGCGCAGGCGGGCCACGGTGGCGGCCACGTCATGGGGCCGCTCCTCGATGGCCGCCAGCAGCAGCTCGCGCCCGGCCTCGAGCGCCGCGCGCCCCACTTCCTCCTGGCGGCAGCGGAACGCCATCTTGTACACGCCGTGCTGCGAGGTGCTGCGGGTCTGGCCGAAGCCCGTGGCCATGCCGGCCTGGGTCTGGAGCTCCAGGCAGACGTGCTCGAGGATGTGGCCGGCCCAGGTGCCGTCGCGCAGGCGCTCCAGGAAGCCGCCGGGCTCGCCGACGCCGCAGCGGTGATGTGCGAGGCCGGGCAGCAGGCGGGTCAAACGCTCGTAAAATCCGGGGATCTTGTTGGAAGGGCGCTCTTCCAGCTCTCCCAGGTCCAGCCAGGCCTCGATCACCGGGCGGTAGGTCCAGATATTGGGGCCACGCAGATGGCTGACCCGCAGAATTTGAAGGTTGTTCTTGCTCATGACACTAGGCAGGGAGCCCGCGCTTCCCTGCGGGGGTCTGG
>JAYNNS010000276.1:0-4284 GCA_038112835.1 Curvibacter sp.
TCGCCCAGGCGCTCGATATTGGTCTGCAGCAGGGCGAACTGCGCGCCGCCGTGCAGGCCGAGCTCGACGGCGGCGCCCAGCAGCTCGGTGAACTGGGTTTCGTTGGCCAGGCCCGTCAACGGGTCATGGTGCGTGAGGTGGTGCATCGCCTGGCGCGTGCGCTGCTGCTCGGCGCGGTCGCGCAGGGTGGCGATGCCGAAGGCCAGGTCGTCGGCCAGCGCGCTGAGCAGGTTGATCTCGTCGCTGTCGAAGGCCTCGGGTTCCGGGTGGTAGATCGACAGCGCGCCGATCACCTGCCCGCCGGCATGCAGCGGGCAGGCCAGGCCCGAGGCCTGGCCGTCGATCCGCGGCCATCCGGGTGCGTCGTCCGCGTCGGTGGCGAGGCGCTGCACCGCGACGGCCTGGCCGCTGCGGATGGCCGCCCCGATCGCGCTGTGGCCGTGCACGTTGTCGGCCCAGCTGGCCTTGCGCAGGCGCAGCGCGGCCATGCCGCCGGGGTAGCCGTGTTCGGCCGCGGGCCAGAGCGACTGGCCGGCATCGTCGGAGCGGAACCAGACCACGGCCACGTGGTAGCCGCCGGCGTTGACGATGGTGCGGCACATGGTGTCGAGCAGCTCCTGCTCGTCGCGTGCGCGCAGCATGGTGCGGTTGCCCGCGCTCAGGGTGCGCAGCGCACGGCTGACATGTTCCAGCTCGCGCACGCGCTGCCCGAGCTCGGCATTGAGGGTCTCGATCTCGGACTCGTGGCGCTTGCGCTCGGTGATGTCGGTGCCCAGCACATAGCAGCCGATCACGCGCCCCTGCGCGTCGCGGCGCGGCACGTAGTTGCTGACCTGCCACACCCCCGGGAAGGGTTGCCAGTCGAAGCTCTGTGGCTCGCCCTGCAGGGCGCGGGTGAGGGCGGCGCCGGCCATGGCGTAGCGTTCCTCGCCCGCGATCTCGCGCACCGTGCGGCCGATGACCTCACGGCCGTCGGGCGCGAAGCGCCGGCGGTAGAGCTGGTTGGCGTAGACGAAGCGCTGCGCGGTGTCCAGGTAGGCGATCAGCGCCGGCGCGCCGTTCATGATGCGGTGCAGGTGTTCCTGGCTTTCCTGCAGTTCGGCCGTGCGCTCCTGCACGTGTTGCGCCAGCAGCGTGTTCTGCTGGCGGACCAGGCGCTGCGCTTCGCGCTCGGTCGTGACGTCGCGAAACACCAGCACCACGCCCACCACGGCCCCGGCGGCATCGCGGATGGGCGCGGCGCTGTCGGCGATGGGCGTCTCGCGCCCGTCGCGCGCGATCAGCGTGGTGTGGTTGGCCAGGCCCTGGACTTCGCCGGTGGCCAGCACCCGCGCCACCGGAATCTCGGCGGCGGCGCGCGTCTCTTCGTGGATGATGCGGAAGACCTCGTTCACGGCCTGGCCCCGGGCCTGTGCCTGCGACCAGCCGGTGAGCTGCTCGGCCACCGGGTTCATGCGCGTGATGCACCCGGCCCGGTCGGTCACGAGCACGCCGTCGCCGATGGCGTGCAGGGTGATGGCCAGGTTCTCCTCGCTCGCGGCCAGGGCCTGCCGGCTGGCCTCGGTGGCGCGCAGCTGGCGGCGCAGCAGGACGTAGGTGCCGGCAAGCAGGGCCGAGAGCAGCGACGCCAGGCCCAGGCCGGTGCCCAGCAGGGCCTGCTTGCTGTGCTCATAGGCCGCGCTGCGCTGGGCCAGCAGGTGCCGCTCGTCCGCCTCCATCTCGCGCAGCAGCCGGTAGGTCTGCTGGCGCGTGGCCTGCAGGGGCGCGGCGGCGGCGTAGCGGGCGGCGGCCTGGGCCCCCTGGGAGCGCGTCAGTTCCAGGATGCGTTGATAGAGGGCCAGGCGCTGGTCCAGTACCGCATGCAGCTGCTGCAGCCGGTCCTGCTGCACGGGGTTGTCGGCGGTCAGCGTGCGCACCCGATCCAGCAGGGCCGCGCGCAGGGCGAGGGACTCGTCGCGCTCGACCAGGCGTTCGTGCTCGCCCGTGAGCCGGAAGCCCTGGGTGCTGAACTCGATCTGCAGGGTTTCCGCGGCGATGCGCGTCAGGTGGTCGATGACCTGGTGGGTGTGGTGGATCCAGCGCGCGTCCTCGGCGGCGTCATAGGCCAGGCGCCAGGTGGCGGCAAGCAGCCCCCCCACCACCAGCAAGGTGGCGGTGAAGGCAGCCAGAACCTTGGCTTCGAAGCCTGAGTGTGTTGTCACCCGCTCCTTCTCCCCTGTGCCCGTGGTCCGGGCCTGGGACGATTCTGCCGCAAAGGCCGGCGCCCGTGGGTGCCTCCCCCTGCACGGGGCGGGGGCATGAGGGCATGCCGTGTGCGGAATCAGGCCCGCGCCGGGCCGCCGGTGCTAGCCCGCCGTGAGCTTGTGCACCAGGTCGGCGGTGGTGTTGGCCCTGTACTTGCGCATCAGGCGGGCACGGTAGATCTCCACCGTGCGGTAGCTGATGGTCAGGGATTTGCCGATTTCCTTGGAGGTCAGACCTTCGAGCAGGTGAGCCGCCACCTCGCGCTCACGCGCGGTGAGCTCGGCCGTGACGGGACGGCGCGAGCTCAGGTCCTCGAAGGTCCAGATGCCGGCGCCCAGGGGCTGATCCGGGTCCAGCGCACGGCCGGTGACGTGGCACCAGAAAACCTCGCCCTTGAAGCGGCCGTCGACCCGCTTCATGATGCGGTCGTCGGCGTAGCTGCCCTGGCGGTTCATGATGGGGACGATGCGCGCACCGATGCGCTCGAACTCCTCGGCGCTGGGATAGAGCACCTGGAAGGACTGGCCTACGAGTGCTTCGCGCGTGGTGCCGAACATTTCGCACAGCTGGCGGTTACAGTCCATCATGATGCGGTCGCGCGAGAGCACCATGCCGATGGGCGCGTATTCGAAGGCCAGGCGGTAGTCGATGTCCATAGGGGGCGCATTTTAGGCATAACTACGTACATCCGTAAGTAGTATCGTACCGGGGCTGAATCTAATTCGAGACTAAGGAGAACAGCGTGAACAAGGTATACCCGAGCGCGGCGGCGGCCATCGAAGGCGTGGTGCGCGATGGCCAGCTCATCGCCGTCGGCGGCTTCGGCCTGTGCGGCATCCCCGAGGCCCTGATCGACGCCGTGCGTGCGGCCGGCATCCAGAACCTCACCGCCATTTCCAACAACGCCGGCGTGGACGACTTCGGCCTGGGCAAGCTGCTGCAGACGCGCCAGATCAGGAAGATGATCTCCAGCTACGTGGGTGAGAACAAGGAGTTCGAGCGCCAGTACTTGGCCGGCGAACTGGAGCTGGAGTTCACGCCCCAGGGCACGCTGGCCGAGAAGCTGCGCGCCGGCGGCGCGGGTATCCCGGCCTTCTTCACCAAGACGGGTGTGGGCACCGTGGTGGCCGAGGGCAAGGAGCTGCGCGAGTTCGACGGCGAGACCTATGTGATGGAGCGCGCCCTGGTGCCCGACGTGGCCCTGGTCAAGGCCGACATCGCCGACAAGTCCGGCAACCTGCGCTTCAATCTGACGGCACGCAACTTCAACCCGGCCGCGGCCATGGCCGGCAAGGTCTGCATCGTCGAGGTCGAGAAGATCGTCGAGACCGGCGAGCTGGCGCCCGACGATGTGCACCTGCCGGGTATCTACGTGCACCGCATCGTGCTCAATGCCACGCCCGAGAAGCGCATCGAAAAGCGTACGCTGACGGAAAAGAAATAAGGAGATCGACATGCCCTGGACCCAAGACCAGATGGCCGCGCGCGCGGCCCAGGAGCTGCAGGACGGCTTCTACGTGAACCTCGGCATCGGCATGCCGACCCTGGTGGCCAACTTCGTGCCCGAGGGCATGGAAGTGTGGCTGCAGAGCGAGAACGGCATGCTGGGCATCGGCCCCTTCCCGACCGAGGACGAGGTGGATCCCGACCTCATCAACGCCGGCAAGCAGACCGTCACCACCATCAAGGGCACGAGTATCTTCGGCAGCCACGAGAGCTTTGCCATGATCCGCGGCGGCAAGATCAATCTGTCCATCCTGGGCGCCATGCAGGTCAGCGCCCAGGGCGACCTGGCCAACTGGATGATCCCGGGCAAGATGGTCAAGGGCATGGGCGGCGCCATGGACCTGGTGGCCGGCGTGCCGCGCTGCATCGTGCTCATGGAGCACGTGGCGAAGAAGAAGGACGGCACGGAGGACTTCAAGATCCTCCCCGAGTGCACCCTGCCGCTGACCGGCAAGGCCGTGATCGACCGCATCATCACCGACCTGGGGGTGATGGATGTCACGCCGCAGGGGCTCCGGCTCGTCGAGCTGGCCC
>JAYNNS010000277.1:0-4274 GCA_038112835.1 Curvibacter sp.
CTGCAGCGCCTGCTCAAGACCTCCTGGCTCATGGTCGTGGTGTTCTGGGTGGCCTGGGTCTCGGGCGAGCGCGTGGCCACCGTGCTGTTCGCGCTGGTCTCCTTCTTCGTGCTGCGCGAGTTCATCACGCTCTCGCCCACGCGACGCGGCGACCACCGCAGCCTGGTGCTAGCCTTCTTCGTCGTGCTGCCGATCCAGTACGGGCTGGTGGCCAGCGCGCGCTTCGACCTCTTCACGGTCTTCATCCCGGTCTATGTCTTCCTGGCCCTCCCCGTGGTCAGCGCCCTGGCCGATGATCCGCAACGCTTCCTGGAGCGCAACGCCAAGCTCCAGTGGGGCATCATGGTCTGCGTCTACGGCATGAGCCATGTGCCGGCGCTGCTGCTGCTCAACTTCAAGGACTACGCCGGCAAGAACGCCTTCCTCGTGTTTTTCCTTGTCTTTTCAGTGCAGACCTGCATGATCGTGCAGCACCTGGTGGCGCGCCACTGGCGTCGCAAACCCGTGGCACCCCATGTGAGCCAGAGCTTCAGCTGGAGCAGCTGGGGCATGGGCGTGCTCGCCGGGGGCCTGTTCGGCGGCCTGCTCTCGGCCATCACCCCCTTCAAGCCGGGCCAGGCCCTGGCCATGGCGCTGATCGCCTGTACCGCCGGCTCGCTGGGCCATCTCGTCATGAAGGCGCTCAAGCGCGACCGCGGCGTGACCAACTGGGGCGCACAGGGCCTGTCCTCGGTCACGGGCGCGGGCGGTCTGCTGGACCGGGTGGACGGCCTGTGCTTCGCGGCCCCGGTGTTCTTCCACTCGATCCACTGGTATTTCGACCTCTGAACACAAGGACCCCATGCGTATCCTCGGCATCGATCCCGGCCTGCGCACCACCGGCTTCGGCGTGATCGAGGCGCAGGGACAGCGGCTCAGCTACGTGGCCAGCGGTACCATCCGCACCACCGACATGGCGCAGGGCGACCTGCCCGCGCGCCTCAAGGTCCTGTACGAGGGGCTGCGCGAGGTGGTGGCGCGTTACCGACCCGACACGGCCGCGGTGGAGATCGTCTTCGTCAACGTCAACCCGCAGTCCACCCTGCTGCTGGGTCAGGCGCGCGGCGCCTGCCTCACGGCCCTGGTCAGCACCGGCCTGACGGTCTCGGAATACACGGCCCTGCAGATGAAGCGCGCCGTGGTCGGCCACGGCCGGGCCCAGAAGTCCCAGGTGCAGGAGATGGTCAAGCGCCTGCTGCAGCTGCCCGGCCTGCCCGGCCCGGATGCCGCCGACGCCCTGGGCATCGCCATCACCCAGGCCCACGCCGGCGCCTCGCTGAGCCGCCTGGCCGAGGTCACGCCGCTGGCGCGGCGCCACACCGGCATGTACCGCGGCGGACGCGGCGGCTGACAGCCCTCGCCTGAAGCGGGCGCTCAGGCGATGCGCTGCAGGATCAGCACCGCGAAGAAGCCCAGGGCCGCCAGGAGGGTCCACTTGAGCGTGACCAGGCCCCAACGGCGGTAACGCACCTGACCGGTGCCGGCATAGAAGGCGAAGCAGACCGCCGCACCGATCAGCAGCAACAGGATGAGCCAGCGAAACAGCAGCATGGGTCTACCTCACGCAGGCCACCCGCCGCCGGGCCGCCCCCAGGCAAGCTGGCCCCCTGGAGGAGCAGCGATCCGTGCCGGGGCGCAGCGTGGGGGCCATCTCACCAGGCGCGCGCGGGCTGGGCGAAGCCCTTGGGCGCGAGCTTCTCGTTCTCGAAGGTCACGGTCTCCCAGGCCTCGGTGCGCCGCAGCAGCTCGCGCAGCAGCTTGTTGTTGAGCGCGTGACCCGAGCGGAACGCGCTATAGGCCGCCAGCAGCGGCTTGCCCAGGATGTAGAGGTCACCCATGGCGTCGAGGATCTTGTGCTTGACGAACTCGTCGTCGTAGCGCAGGCCGCCGGCGTTGAGCACCTTGTAGTCGTCCATCACGATGGCGTTGTCCAGGCCCCCGCCCAGGGCCAGGCCGTTGGCGCGCATCATCTCCACGTCCTTGGTGAAGCCGAAGGTGCGCGCACGCGCGATGTCGCGGCTGTAGTTGTGCACGCTCATGTCGAACTCGACGCGCTGGCCCGTGGAATCCACGGCCGGGTGGTCGAAGTCGATCTCGAAGCTCAGCTTGTAGCCGTGGTGCGGGTCGAGGCGCGCCCACTTCTGGGCGGCGCCCTCGCCCTCGCGCACCTCGATGGGCTGGGTCACGCGGATGAAACGCTTGGGCGCGGCCTGCAGTTCGATGCCGGCGCTCTGCAGCAGGAAGACAAAGGAGGCTGCCGAGCCGTCGAGAATGGGCACCTCTTCGGCCGTGATGTCGATGTAGAGGTTGTCGATGCCCAGACCGGCGCAGGCCGACATCAGGTGCTCGACGGTGTGCACCTTGGCGCCGCCGTTGTTGAGCGTGGAAGCCAGGCGCGTGTCGCTCACGGCCAGGGCGGAGACGGGAATGTCCACGGGCTGCGGCAGGTCCACGCGCCGGAACACGATGCCGGTGTCGACCTGCGCGGGCCGCAGCGTGATCTCCACGCGCTGGCCGCTGTGCAGGCCCACGCCGACGGCGCGGGTCAGCGATTTGAGGGTACGTTGCTGCAGCATGGGCGTGATTTTACTTTCCCAACCATTCCATGAAGTCCGGTGCGGGCATGGGCCGGCTGATGTGGTAACCCTGCACTTCGTCACAACCCAGGCCGCGCAACAGCTCCAGGATGGCGGCGTTCTCCACGCCCTCGGCCACCACGCTCAGGCCCAGGTTGTGGGCCAGGTCGATGGTGGAGCGCACGATGGTGGCATCGTCCTTGTCATGCTCCATGCCCATGACGAAGGACTTGTCGATCTTGAGCTCGTCCACGGGCAGGCGCTTGAGGTAGGCCAGGGATGAATAGCCGGTGCCAAAGTCGTCGATAGACAATTTGTATCCCTGACCGGACAGGCGGTTGAGCATGGCCTCGGCACGCTGCGGGTCGTCCATGATGGCGCTTTCGGTGATCTCCAGGCAGAAGGAAGAGGCCTGTACCCCATGGGCATGCAAGAGGCGCGCCAGCCGCGTGCTGAGCTCCAGGTCCAGCAGGTCGCGCGTGGAGAGGTTGACCGAGATGCGCAGTCCAGCCGCGGCCGGGGTGGCCAGCAGGCGCGCCGCCGCCTCGAACATCCACAGCGTGAGGTGCCGGATGTAGCCCGTCTGCTCGGCGAAGGGGATGAACTGCAGCGGTGGCACCAGGCCGCGCTGCGGATGCTCCCAGCGCACCAGGGCCTCGGCGGCGTGGGGCACGCCATCGGCCAGACTGACCTTGGGCTGCAGGTACAGACGCAGCTCGCCCTGGTCCACGGCGCGGCGCAGCTCGGTGAGCAGCGACAGCGTCTGCGCGCTGGCCGAGTCGAAGGCCGGGTCGTAGCGCAGCGGGCCTTCGAGCTTGCGCTTGGCCACGTACATGGCGATCTCGGAGCGGCTCAGCAGCGTGTCCACGTCCTGGGCATCGGCCGGCCAGCAGGCGATGCCGATGCCCGCGCTCAGGTCCACGGTCTGCTCGTCGATCGCCAGCGGCCGCTCCAGGCTGTGCGCGACCCGCTGCGCGAACACCAGGGCCTGCGCCGGCGTGCAGGGCGCGAGCAGCAGGGCGAATTCATTGCCACCCAGGCGCGCCACCTTGCCGGCGGTCTCGCCCAGCAGCCCGCCGAGCTGGCCCGCCACGGTGCGCAGCAGCTGGTCGCCGAAGGCGTAGCCCAGCACGTCGTTGACATGCTTGAAGCGGTCCAGGTCCAGCGTGAGCACGGCAAGCTCCCCGCCCGAGCCGCGCTGGATGGCCTGCTGCACCGCGTCGCGGAAGTTCTCGCGGTTGGGCAGGCCCGTGAGCCGGTCCCAGTAGGCCAGATGCCGGATCTCGGCCTGCTGCTTGGCGATGTCCACGCGCATGCGGTCGAAGGAGCGCGCGAAGTCGCCGATCTCGTCGCGCCGGTCCAGATCGTCGAGCGGTACCGCGTAATCGCCGCGTGACAGCCGCTGCGTGGCGGCCAGCAAGGCGCGCAAGGGCGTCGTCAGGCGTTGCGCCATCAGGCCGCTGCCCAGCGCGAACAGCAGCAGGCCGCCCAGCGTGATGACGGCCAGCAGCAGCTGCAATCGGTCGTACGGCGCCACCACGTCGTCGACCGAGCGCAGCAGCAGCACCCGCGCCTCGCCGCCCTCGGCGTTGAGCTCGATGGCGCGCACCAGCAGCGTCGCACCGCCGGCCTCGATCTCCCGCAGCGGCGCCGTCATCT
>JAYNNS010000278.1:0-4274 GCA_038112835.1 Curvibacter sp.
GATTGGCATGATTTCGGCAAACGCCTGAACCTCCTAAAGGACTTCATCGGCATCTTGTCTTTGCCTGAAGTTGGACTTATCGACATTCAGGTGAACAGTAGCAAGCTGCACGAATCGCAGTCCTCGGAGGACATCGCATTCATGTTCCTCTGCGAAAGGTCGAGCCAGCTTATGCAAGCCCGGAAAACGCTGGGGATGTTAATTGGGGATAGAGATGGCGATCACTCAGTGGCGCGATTCGCCACTCGTTTGTCGACCTATCGTGCGAATGGAACAGACTTTGAGTACGGCCAGGAACTCACAAACTTAGTGGATTCCGTACATTTCACTCAATCTCACTTGAGCCGATTTTTGCAGCTTGCAGATGTCTACACGTGGCTGAAGCAGTTCCGGCATCGGAATCGAACTTCAACAAATGAACGACATCGGAGTTTGCTGGATCTGTGTAACGGAGAAGGCGTTGACTTGGGGCCATCGAAATACAAGGAGTGGCCGAAGTAGCCCAAAGCGCTTTTGTACATCGAAGGGTACGGGGGGAGTCACCGCGTCAAACATCAAAGAGACTGCCTTCAAATCTATTCGGTCAAACATTTTGAGTCTGCGCCATAGCTGGCAACGCCCCTTACAATCCGGGTTATGTTCTCTGCACAACGCTGGGAACAATTTGGGGTGACAGTTCCGTAAGTGGTTGATTTTTAAGGGTTTGGTCGGGTGCTTGAAAAATCCCGCCCTCTCCGCCAAAACAAGAAAGCCCCGCCTAGCGGGGCTTTCCCGTTTTGGGCGGACGGGGGCGGGTGAGAACAGGGGGCGTCCTGAAACAGTCCGGGGGACTGTTTCAGGACGCGCGTAGCGCGGGGGCGCAGCCCCGAGAAATTCGCGCAAGACGAATTTCGAGCAATCCCTCCCAGCCTCGGCGGACTACAAGAGTCGTTGGTTCACGTGCAGACAGAAGTCAGTTGGGATGCATCGGGCAAGTCGGTGCCATGGAAGACATCGTTCAGCAGGACAGCTGCACTCGCAGCCCTGCTGCTCGCCGGTCTCTGCCTGCCCGTCGCTGCCGCCACCTACACCGCCCGCGTGGTCGCGATCTCCGACGGGGATACGCTGACCGTGCTCGATGCCGAGCGACGCCAGCACAAGATCCGCCTGGCCGGCATCGACGCGCCCGAGAAGCACCAGGCCTGGGGCCAGCGGGCGCAGCAGTTCCTGGGCGAGCGCGTGTTCCAGCGTGTGGTCCGCATCGAGGTCAGCAAGAAGGATCGCTACGGCCGAGAGGTCGGCACGGTGTGGCTCGAAGGAGAGGACATCAACCTGGAGCTGCTGCGCGCCGGCCTGGCCTGGCATTACCGGGCCTACGAACGCGAGCAGCCGCCCGGGGACAGGGCGCGCTATGCGGATGCGGAGCAGCAGGCACGGGAGCGCCGCCAGGGCCTGTGGAGCGATGCGCAGCCGGTCGCTCCCTGGGAGTTCCGCCGGCGCGCGCGGCCAGGCTCCTGAATCGGTTCCGCCTCAGGCCAGGTGCCGCGTCCGGCGCAAGCCGCGCAGGCCTTCCAGGACCAGCAGGGCGAGGGCCAGCCAGATCGGCCCGTAGGTCCAGGCCTGTGCGGCCGCGATGCGTTCTCCCAACAGCAGGGCCACGGCCACCAGCAGCACCGGCTCCACATAGCCCAGCAGGCCGAACAGGCCCAGGGGCAGCAGACGGCTGGCAAGGATGTAGCTCACCAGGGCGCCGGCGCTGATCAGGCCGAGCACCGGTACCAGCACGCCGAGCAGCGGGCGCTGCGCATAGACCCCGAGCCCCGGGCCGGCCAAGGCCAAGGCAGCCGCCAGCGGCAGCATGAAGAGCAGGTCGAACCAGAGGCCGCCGAGATGGTCGGTGCGGTAGCGCCGGCGCAGCACGAAATACAGGGGGTAGCCGAGCACCACCAGCGCCGCCGGCCAGGAGAAGTGGCCGACGCGCCAGAGCTCGTGCAGCACGCCCATGGCGGCGCAGCCCACGGCCAGTTGCTGTATCCGCGTGAGCCGTTCGCCATAGACCCAGCGGCCGGCCAGCACCATGGACAGCGGCAGCATGAAATAGCCCAGCGAGACCTCGAGCGCGCGCCCGTTCGGCGGCGCCCAGAGGAAGAGCCAGAGCTGCACGCCGAGCAGGGCCGCGGAGGCGGGCAGCACGAGCCAGAGCGCGGGCTCCTGGCGCAGCCGCGCGACGGTCGCACACACCAGCTGCCAGTCGCCCCCCCAGAGCAGGAAGAGCGCGAGCAGCGGCACGGTCAGCAGCATGCGCCAGCCGAAGATCTGCTCGCCGTCCAGCGGTGCGAGCCCGGCGCTGAGGTAGTACATCGCGCCGAAGAGGACGGACGCGAGCACCGACAGGGCCACGCCCCGGCGGACGGGGGACACGGCGGCCTACCTGCCGGTGCCGCCCTGGCGCACCAGGGTCATGGCCGAGCCGATCAGGGCGGAGACCTCGCTCATGTTGCCGGGCACGATCAGGGTGGTGGTGGCGTCCGCTGCGACCTTGGCATAGGCCTCGACGGCCTTCTCCGCCACCTTGAGCTGCACGGCCTGCTCGCCGCCAGGCTGGCGGATGGCGGTGGCCACGCGCTCGATGGCCTCGGCCGTGGCCAGGGCCACGGCGCGGATGGACTCGGCCTCGCCCTGGGCCTTGTTGATGACGGCCTGTTTCTCGCCTTCGGAGCGGGCGATGAAGGCCTCGCGTTCGCCGGTGGCGATGTTGATCTGCTCCTGGCGGCGGCCCTCGGAGGCGGCGATCAGGGCGCGCTTCTCGCGCTCGGCCGTGATCTGCTGCTGCATGGCGTGCAGGATCTCCTTGGGCGGCGTCAGGTCCTTGATCTCGTAGCGCAGCACCTTGACGCCCCAGTTGAGCGCGGCCTCGTCGATGGCGGCGACCACCTGGGCGTTGATCATGTCGCGCTCCTCGAAGGTCTTGTCCAGCTCCAGCTTGCCGATCACGCTGCGCAGCGTGGTCTGGGCCAGCTGGGTCACGGCCACGATGTAGTTGGACGAGCCGTAGCTCGCGCGCATGGGGTCGGTGACCTGGAAATAGAGGATGCCGTCGACCTGGAGCTGGGTGTTGTCGCGCGTGATGCAGACCTGGCTGGGCACGTCGAGCGGGATTTCCTTCAGGCTGTGTTTGTAGGCGACCTTGTCGATGAAGGGGACCAGGAAGTTCAGGCCGGGGGTGAGCGAGCCGTGGTACTTGCCCAGGCGCTCGATCACCCAGGCATGCTGCTGTGGCACGACCTTGATCGAGCGGGTGATGAAGATGACGGCGATGACCAGGATGAGGATGGAGATTTCCATGGCGGGTCCTTTCAGATTTTCTCGACCAGCAGGCGGCTGCCCACCAGTTCGATCACGCGGTGGGTGCCCGGCTGGGGCTGCACGCCGGGACGGTGGATGGCCGTCCAGCTGGCGCCGCGGTACCTGACGCTGGCCGATCCGTCCGCGCCCCAGGCCTCGACCTGCACGGTCTCGCCGACGTCGAGGTTGACGCTGCGCTCGGCGCGCGCCGAGGGATCGCCCGGGCGCCGGCGCTTGAGGAGGTACCAGGTGCTCACCGCGCCGCCGCCGGCCAGGGCGGCCACCACCAGCTGCACGGTGCCGGCCAGGCCGGCGTGAGCTGCCAGGGCACCGGCGGCCAGGCCCAGGGCCAGCATGAGCAGGTAGAAGGTGCCGGTCACGAGCTCGGCCGCCACCAGGATGCCGGCGGCCAGCCACCAGAGGGTCGTATCTGCCATCGCGTCCTTGCTCCTATCGGTGCCTGTGTTTCAATTGCGACATTTTGCGGCAATTCCCGTGACGGCCCGATGTCCGGCGGGGATTAATTCGTACACTTCGCGCTCGTTTTTCTTTTTCTTCCCGGTCGGAGCCCTGCGTCCATGAAATTCCGCTTTCCCATCGTCATCATCGACGAAGATTTCCGCTCCGAGAACACCTCGGGCCTGGGCATCCGGGCGCTGGCCCAGGCCATCGAGGCCGAGGGCTTCGAGGTGGTGGGCGTGACGAGCTACGGCGACCTGTCGCAGTTCGCCCAGCAGCAGAGCCGCGCGAGCGCCTTCATCCTGTCCATCGACGACGAGGAGTTCGCGGGTGGCCCGGACATGGACCCCGCGGTGCTGAACCTGCGCAAGTTCATCGAGGAGGTGCGCTTCAAGAACGCGGACGTGCCGATCTACATCTACGGCGAGACCAAGACCAGCCGCCACCTGCCCAATGATATCCTGCGCGAGCTGCACGGCTTCATCCACATG
>JAYNNS010000279.1:0-1242 GCA_038112835.1 Curvibacter sp.
GCTGCGGGCCGGGGGCCTGGCGCGCGCCGTGGCCGCCGGCGACCTGACCCTGCGTGCCGATGCCCGCGGGCGCGACGAGGTCTCGGCCCTGCTGGCCACGCTGGGTGAGATGCAGGTGCAACTCGCCGCCATCGTGGCCGGTGTACGCCAGGGCGCGGAGACCCTGGCCACGGCCGCCGCGCAGATCGCCACCGACAACACCGACCTGTCCGAACGCACCGAAAGCCAGGCCAGCACGCTGGAGCAGACCGCGGCCTCGATGGAGGAGCTCGGCGCCACCGTGCGCGCCAATGCCGAGCGTGCGCGCCAGGCCCAGGCCCTGACCCATCGCGCCAGCGCCGTGGCGCAGCGTGGCGGGGAGGTGGTGGGCCAGGTGGTGAGCACCATGGGCGAGATCCACGAAAGCTCGCGCCGCATCGGCGACATCATTGCCGTGGTCGACAGCATCGCCTTCCAGACCAACATCCTGGCGCTCAACGCCGCCGTGGAGGCGGCGCGCGCAGGCGAGCAGGGCCGGGGCTTTGCCGTGGTGGCGGGCGAGGTGCGCAGCCTGGCCGGCCGCACGGCCGAGGCCGCCAAGGAGATCAAGACCCTGATCTCGGGCAGCGTGCAGCGCGTGCAGGCCGGCACGGCCCTGGTGGACGAGGCCGGGCAGACCATGGCCGGCATCGTGGACGGCGTGCGCGAGGTGCGCGAGATCATGGACGGCATGAGCGCGGCCAGCGCCGAGCAGGCCGCCGGCATGGGCCAGATCGCCGAGGCACTGGCCCAGCTCGACCGCGTGACCCAGCAGAACGCCGCCCTGGTGCAGCAGATGGCCGGGGCTGCGGGCTCGCTGCAGGCGCTGGCCCAGCAGCAGGTGCAGGCGGTGGCCGTGTTCCGGCTGGAGGCGGCGGCCCGACCGCTGCCGGCGGCGCAGCCGCTGGCGCTCGCGGCCTGAGGCGTCGCGCCTGTCACCGCTTCTTCATCGCGCCGACACGCCACGGTCACGTGTGGCTTCCATCATCGCCCCACACTCACAGGAGATGCGCATGAAGGTAGCCGTGATCGGGGCAGGGTATGTGGGGCTGGTCACCGCCAGCTGTCTGGCCGAACTGGGCCACGAGGTGGTCTGCATGGACATGGACGCACGTCGTGTCGAACAGCTGCGCGCGGGCGTGGTGCCCATCTACGAACCCGGCCTGGACGCGCTGATCGAACGCAACAGCCGCGAGCAGCGCCTGTTCTTCACCACCCGCCTGG
>JAYNNS010000279.1:1252-4254 GCA_038112835.1 Curvibacter sp.
GGCCGACGCCCTGGAAGGCGCCGAGGTGCTGTTCATCGCCGTCGGCACCCCGCCGCGCGAGGACGGCTCGGCCGACCTGGGCCATGTGCTGGAGGTGGCGCGCCAGGTCGGCGCCACGCTCACGCGCGCGCTGGTCGTGGTCAACAAGTCCACCGTGCCCGTGGGCACGGCCGAGCGCGTGCAGGCCGTGCTCGACGCCGGCCTGGCCGCGCGCGGTCTCGGCAACCTGCCGGTGGCCGTGATCTCCAACCCCGAGTTCCTCAAGGAAGGCGCGGCCATCGACGATTTCATGCGCCCGGACCGCATCGTCATCGGCCTGCCCGCGGGCGAGGCCGGTGCCCGTGCGCGCACGGCCATGACCCAGCTCTACGCCTCGCTCAACCGCCACCACGAGCGCACGGTCTGGATGGACCTGCGCAGCGCCGAGCTCACCAAGTACGCCGCCAACGCCATGCTGGCCACCCGCATCTCCTTCATGAACGAGATGGCCAACCTGGCCGACCTCGTGGGCGCCGACGTGGACGCCATCCGCCGCGGCATCGGCAGCGACAGCCGCATCGGCCCGAGCTTCCTCTACGCGGGCACCGGCTACGGCGGCAGCTGCTTCCCCAAGGACACGCGCGCCCTCATGCAGACCGCGCAGCAGCACGGCAGCCAGATGCAGCTGGTGGAGGCCACCGAGCGCGTCAACCTGGCCCAGCGCCAGGTGCTGGCGCGCCGCGTCATGCAGCACTTCGGCGCCGACCTGCACGGCCGCCGCTTCGCGCTCTGGGGCCTGGCCTTCAAGCCGCAGACCGACGACATGCGCGAAGCGCCGAGCCGCCACCTGATCCGCCAGCTCATCCTGCGCGGCGCCGAGGTGGTCGGGCACGACCCGGTGGCGCTGGAGACCGCGCGCGCCGCGCTGGCCGACGACCTGGCCGACATCCCGCAGGGCGCGGCCCGCCTGCACCTGGTGGCCGACGCCATGGCCGCGCTCGACGGCGCCGACGCGCTGATCGTGGTCACCGAGTGGAAGCAGTTCCACAACCCGGACTTCGCGCTGATCCGCGAAAGCCTGCGCCGCCCGCTGATCATCGACGGCCGCAACCTCTACGACCCGCAGCAGCTGCAGGCCCTGGGGCTTGCCTACCAGGGCATCGGCCGGCGCAACGACCTGGCCGGCGAGCGCGTCGTGGCCTCGGCCGCCCAGCAGGTCCTGGCCGAGGCGGCTTGAGGGCGGTGGGGCGCCGCCTGCCGGCCGGCTTCGGCTGGTTCATGGCGGCGCAGTTCCTCTCGGCGCTGGCCGACCACGCGCTGCTCATCGTCACCATCGCCCACCTGCAGGTGCTGGGCGCGCCCCTGTGGTGGGCGCCACTGCTCAAGTTCAGCTTCACGCTGGCCTACGTGCTGCTCGCGCCCTTCATCGGTGCGCTGGCCGATGCGGTGTGCAAGCGCCGCCTCATGATGGCCATGAACGCGCTCAAGCTGCTGGGCGCGCTGGCGCTGCTGTGCGGCCTGCATCCGCTGGCGGCCTTCGCGCTCGTGGGGCTGGGCGCCTCGGCCTATGCGCCGGCCAAGTACGGCCTGCTGACCGAGCGCGTGCCGCCGGGCGCCCTGGTGGCGGCCAACGGCTGGGCCGAATCGGCGGTGGTGCTCTCGGTGCTGCTGGGCACAGCGCTGGGCGGCCTGCTGGTCTCGCCGCTGTGGCTGGCGACGGCCGTGACCTGGCTGCCGCTGCTGCCCGGCGCGTCCAGCGCCGCGCTCAATGTCTCGCTGGCCTGCGTGCTCGGGCTCTACGGCCTGGCCGCGCTCTGCCACCTCGGCATCGTGCCCAGCGGCGTGCGCCATGCGCGGCGCAGCTATGCGCCGGCGCGCCTGCTGGCCGATTTCCGGCATGCCAATGCCCGCCTGTGGCAGGACCGCAGCGGCGGCCTCTCGCTGGCCGTGACCACGGTGTTCTGGGGCGTGGGTGCGCTGCTGCAGTTCGCCGTGCTGCTGTGGGCCGCGCAGCAGCTGGGCCTGGGCCTGGACCAGGCGGCCTGGCTGCAGGGCGTGGTGGCCCTGGGCGTGGTGGGCGGGGCCGTGCTGGTGGCGCGCCGCCTGCGCCTGCGCCATGCCACGGCCGTGCTCGTGCTGGGCCTGCTGATGGGCGCGCTCATGGCCAGCGCCCCATGGATCCATGAGTGGCGCACCGCCGTGCCGGTGCTGCTGCTGATCGGCGGCCTGGGCGGCATGCTGCTCGTGCCCATGAACGCGCTGCTGCAGCACCGCGGCCACCGCCTGCTGACGGCCGGGCAGTCGATCGCCGTGCAGGGCTTCAACGAAAACCTCAGCGTGCTGCTGAGCCTGGGGCTCTATGCGGCCCTGCTGGCACTGCAGGTGCCGGTGACGCTGGTGATGGTGCTGGCCGGCGCGGTGCTGGTGGCTTTCAGTGCCTGGACCCTGCAGCGCCGACGCCGGCCGCCGGGGCTGCAGACGCTGTCAGGCCATCTGCTGCGCCGCGACTGAGGCACGGCCGCCGTGGCCGGACAGATGCCCGGCCATGGCCAGCTTCATCACGCTCTCGATCTGCGCCACGATCCCGCCCCAGTCGTTGAGACGGGCCGACTCGCGCGCTGCGCTGCGCAGGCGGGCGCGCAGGCTGTCGTTCTGCACCAGCTCGGCCAGCTGGCGCACGAAGGCCTCCTCGTCGTCCATGGCAGCCAGCAGGCCGTTGGCGCCGGCGGTGATGTTCTCCGAGGCGGCGGCGTAGTCGTAGGCCAGCACGGCCAGGCCGCTGGCCATGGCTTCCAGCACCACGTTGCCGAAGGTCTCGGTCTGGCTGGGAAAGCCGAAGAGATCGGCGCTGGCGTAATGCTGGGCCAGCGCCGCGCGGTCCAGGGCGCCGGTGAACAGGGCATCGGGCGCCAGGGCCTGCAGTTCGGCACGCTGCGGGCCGTCGCCCACGAGCACGAGCTTGAGGTCGGGCCGCAGCAGCCGGGCCTGGGCATAGGCACGGATCAGCAGGGGCAGGTTCTTTT
>JAYNNS010000280.1:0-4226 GCA_038112835.1 Curvibacter sp.
ACGACGCCCAGGCTGGCCGCCTGGGCTAGGAGTGCAACAACGAGTGGCGCCGTTTGCACACTGTTCCCGTCGGGCTGTGGCCAAAAAAGCCATGCGGGGTGTTGCGCAGACTTGCCGGGGGCTACCCCGGCGGCGTCCACGCGCCTACCGCATGGCTTTTTTGATCCACAACGCATCTTGAGAAATGAGTGTGAACAGGCCCTAGTAACGCCCGCCGCGGATGAAGCGGACGATGCCCGCGGCGACCTCCACCTCCTGCTCGACAAAGCCGTGTGGCGAGCGGCCTTCGCAAGCCTCGACGGCCGACAGGCCCGCGCGTCCTGGGCCACCATCCACCTGCACGAGCTGTTTGCGGGCGCTCGAGGCGCGGGCGAGGATGCGTTCGTTCTCGGCGGCCGGCGAGCGCAGGCATTTGTCCTGCGCGTGGCCGATCACGAGCAGCGGGACGGTGATGGCTTCGAGCGGCAGGTCAAACACGCTCTGCGCCACCCAGGCCTTGCTGCCGCGGGGATTGCCGGCTGTGACCGGCGAGGTCAGCACCACGCCGTCGGGGGCGACGCTTCCTTGCAGGCGGCTGGCCGCATGGGCGGCCGAGATGGCACCACGGCTGGTGCCGATGACCCAGACCGGCAGGCCGCTGCGCTGGCGCAGATCGGCGATCACCCGGCCCAGATCCTGGACGTGCTCGGGGGCCGTGCGGAAACCGCCCAGGCCGTCCGCCCCTTCATGATCCGAGGGTGCATCGAGCAGAGCCGTGGCATAGCCCTGGGCCTGGAACAACTGCAGGGAACGCACGA
Organism: Curvibacter sp.; assembly: GCA_038112835.1. Taxonomy (GTDB): domain Bacteria; phylum Pseudomonadota; class Gammaproteobacteria; order Burkholderiales; family Burkholderiaceae_C; genus Hylemonella. The sequence goes on from JAYNNS010000280.1 coordinate 798, forward strand.
GCGAATTGCCGGTCAGCGCACGGGGGCAGCCCTGCGCATCGAGCCGCAGATGACCGCCGCCGCCCACAAGCAGCAGCAGCACGGCCTGCGGTGCCGGGGGCGCGACATAGGCGTAGCTGCTGCGGGTGTTGCCATGTGTGGCCAGCGTCACGCGCTCGCCGCAGCTGGCTGCCATCACGGATGAGGACGGGCCCACGAGCGCGCAGATTGCAGTGATGACGGCCAGGACGCGGTTCAGGGGGTGCATGGCGTCACCGCGGCACGGCCTCAGGGTTGCGGCCGCACCAGCCGCACGATCAACGCGGTCTTGCGCGCCATGTCACCGCGGGCCTCGCCCGTGCCCAGGTGCACGGCCCAGCCCTGCTGCACACCGAGCCGGTCCTGCGTACCCAGGCTGCCCCGGGTGATGTTGTCATAGGCATAGGGGCTGCTCTGCGTGGTGTCGATGCGCGAGGTGCTGGTCCAGGTCCAGTCCTGCGGATCCCCCGGAAACAGCGCGCGCCCCTGCTCGCTGCCGGCCCAGCGGCGCAGCTCGGTCAGGCGCGGCAGGCGCCAGGCCACGCCCTCGGCCTTGAAGCGCGCGGTGGCCATGGCTGCGGCCTCGCCATGGGTCATGAGGCGCGGCTCGCCTATGCAAGTCTGGCCGTTCCAGTACATGCCCTCGACACAGCGTGGCCAGGCCAACTTGCTGCGCGGATCGATCACATAGGCGCCATCCACACTCGGCGCTGGTTGCGCTGGCGCCCCAGTCTGCGCGCAGGCCGAGCCCAGCACTGCCAGCATGGCGCTCAGCAGGGTCGCACGCATGGCTCTCATGGCTCAGGCCTTGACCAGGGCCAGCACCTCGGCAAAGGCCGGGTGCTCGGCACTGCGCAGCCACTCGAAGGCCACCATCTCGGTGGTCACGAGCTCGGCACCGGCGCCGGCCAGGCGGTCGAAGGCGGCGTCGCGGTTGCGCTCGCTGCGTGAGCCGCAGGCATCCGTCACCACCCAGACCTCGAACTCGTCATCCAGCAAGTCCAGCGCCGTCTGCAGCAGGCAGACATGGGTCTCGCAACCCGCGAGCACGATGCTGCCACGCTCGGACGCCGGCTGAGCCGGCTTCTGCAGATGCTTGGGCAGGCTGCGCGCGTTGCCCTGCGGGGCCCGCGCCGGGGGACGCAGCAGTTCGCCCAGGCCATCGGCCACCGCACTGAAGCTCATCTTGGGAAAAACCTTGCCGCGGGCCTGGGCCACGAGAGCCTGCAGCTCGGGCACCGTGGCGCCCAGGCCGCCCGGATTCTCCTCGGTGAGGAAGGTGGGTACCTGGAACAGGCGCGCCATCTGCGCCAGCCGCAGGGCATTGGCCAGCACGGCCGGTCCTTCGTGGATGACCGGCATGAGCCGGGTCTGATAGTCGACCAGCAGCAGCTGGGAGTCCTCGAGTTCGAGCAGCATCACTTCATTCCCACAACAAATCAGGCGATCTTGACGACGACGCGGCCGCGCACCTGGCCAGCCATCAGCTGCTGGGCCTTGGCCACGGCCGCTTCCAGCGGCACTTCCTCGATCATGCGCTCGAGCAGGGCCGGATCGAGGTCGCGCGCCAGGCATTCCCAGGCCCGCTGGCGCTTGGCCAGGGGCGCCATCACCGAGTCAATGCCCGCGAGCGTGACGCCGCGCAGGATGAAAGGCGCCACCGAGCCCGGCAGGTCCAGACCCTGGGCCAGGCCGCAGGCCGTGACCACACCCCCATAGCGCGTCTGCGCCAGCGCATTGACCAGGGTGTGCGATCCCACGGCATCCACCACGCCAGCCCAGCGCTCCTTCTGCAGCGGCTTGCCAGGCGCCGCCAGTTCGGCACGATCGATCACGGTGCTGGCGCCCAGCGCCTTCAGGTAGTCGGCCTCGGCCGCCTTGCCGGTGGCTGCGGTCACCTTGTAACCCAGCTGGCCGAGCAAGGCCACGGCCACGCTGCCCACGCCGCCGGTGGCGCCCGTGACCAGCACCTCGCCGTCACCCGGCTTCAGCCCATGGGCCTCCAGCGCCAGCACGCACAGCATGGCCGTGTAGCCTGCGGTGCCGATGGCCATGGCCTGGCGCGCCGTGAAGGCGGCCGGCCGTTGCACCAGCCAGTCGCCCCGGAGCCGGGCCTTGCCGGCCAGGCAACCCCAGTGCGTCTCGCCCACACCCCAGCCGTTGTGCACGAAGGCATCCCCCGGCTTCCAGGCCGGGTGGCTGGATTCGAGCACCGTGCCCGCGCCATCGATGCCGGCCACCATGGGCCAGCTGCGCACCACCGGGCCCTTGTTGCACAGGGCCAGACCGTCCTTGTAGTTGAGCGTGGAGTACTGCAGGGCCACGGTCACGTCCCCGGCGGGCAGACGGGCTTCGTCCAGTTCCTGCAAGGAGACCTGGAATCCGTTGGCATTCTCCAACATCAGTGCCTTGAACATGGGGGTTTTTCCTGTTAAAAACCAATTAAATCAATGGTTTGCTTTTGATTTCGCGAAAAGACTTGAACAATCCTCGTGCCTTGTACAGGTTATCCTAACCGCATGAACGTCCGCCGTCCCGTCTTTCTGCTGCTCCTGCTGGCCTGCGCGCCGGCCGGCGCGCAGGCGGACGAGCTCGAACGACTGCTGCTGCAGCGCGGCCTGGTGCAGGAGCAGCCGGCCCGGGCCGGCACGCCGGGGATGAGCACGGATTCCGGGGCCGCAGGCGCCCCGGCGGACCGCATGTCGGACCTGGTGGTGGCGGCCATGGGCGCCATCGGCGTGCCCTACCGCCTCGGCGGCAACTCCTACGAGGCCGGCTTCGACTGCAGCGGCTTCGTGCGTGCGGTCTACGGCCAGACCATGGGCCTGGCGCTGCCGCGGCAGGCCGCCCATCAGGCTGCAGCCACGCAGGTGATCGAACGCGAGGAATTGCGCCCGGGTGACCTGGTCTTCTTCAACACCCTGCGGCGCACCTACAGCCATGTCGGCATCTATGTCGGTGACCACAAGTTCATCCACTCGCCGCGTCCCGGCGCCGCCGTGCGCATCGAGGACATGCGCGTGAGCTACTGGAGCCGCCGCTTCGACGGCGCGCGCCGCGTGATGGACGATGTGCCGCCGCGTGCCCCGCTCCAGGTCGCGGCCGACCCGGCCCAGCTCCTGCCCGGCTACTGATACCGATCGTTACTCCCTGCGAGGCTGCGAGGCCGGCAGTCCTGCCAGAATCGCGACATGACGAACCGACGCACCGCCCCCCGATCGCTCGCCGCCCTTCTTCTCTCCTTCTCTTTCTTCCTGTGCAGCGCCGGCCAGGCGCAGTCCCTGGATGCCCCCAGCTACGCCGGTGCCGAACCCCTGGGCACCGCGCTGGAAAACTGGGCTTATCCCTACCCGGTCCAGATGCTGCAGTTCGAGCTCGAGGGCCGGCCGGTACGCATGGCCTATATGGACG
>JAYNNS010000281.1:0-3702 GCA_038112835.1 Curvibacter sp.
TGATCTGCTCGGCCACGCTCCAGATCATCTGCTTGAGGTCGGCGTTCTGCTTGGTCTGGCCGTTGACCTTGAGCCAGATGTTGCCCTGGGTGAAATGCCCGGTCTGCGCCACGCGGTGCACGGCGCCGATGGGGGCCGAGCGGTCGAAGCTCTTGCCGATCTCCCAGGGCTTCTTCTGGTCGCCCATGGCGCGCTGCAGGTCGCGCCGGGTCATGTCCAGGCCCAGGGTGTAGCCGTAGACGAGGTCCAGCGCCTTGTCCACGGGGATGTTGCGGCCGCCCTTGCCCAGGCAGGCCACGAGCTCGGCCTCGTAGTGGTAGTTCTTGGTCAGCGTGGGGTAGGGGTGGTCCGCCACGGTGCCGGCCGCCACGTACTGGATGGCGTCGGTGGGCTTCTGGAAGAAGAAGGGCGGCTCCCGATCCGGGTTGGAGCCCATCTCGATGGCATGCGCCCGGTAGTTGCGGCCGATGCAGTAGATGCGGCGCACCGGGAACAACTCGTCGCTGCCGACGATGGGTATGTAGGTGTCACCCACCTCGAAGGGCGTGCGCGGCTTGTGCGACGCCGTGCCGGGCAGGGCGCAGCCGGCCAGCGCGCCGGTGGTGACGAGTGCACTGTTCTGGAAAAAATGTCGACGATCCATCCATGTCTCCTGTTGATGTTTTGTGATGTGCAAAGGCACGCCCGTCTTTCTACCCCTGCTGGCCTGGGGGATTGATGATTGGTTGACATTGGATTGACACGGAGGTGAAAACAGTTTCGCGTGTCGCAGATGGAAAACTGGTGAAAACCCCTAGGAATACGTATGCTCGCTCAGGCGCAGAATGCGTCCCCGATGGCAAGGAAAACATGCCCTGCCACGCCGTCTTGTCTTGTCCACTACCGGAGACTACCGTGACCGATAACAAATCCCCGAACCGCCGCAGCCTGCTCAAGGGCGTCGCCGTTGCCGCTGGCGCCGTGTCCGCCCCGATGCTGGCCACCGCCCAGACCACCACGACCCTGCGTCTGCAGAGCACCTGGCCGGCCAAGGACATCTTCCACGAGTACGCCAACGACTTCGCCAAGAAGGTCAACGACATGGCCAGCGGCAAGCTCAAGATCGAAGTGCTGCCCGCAGGTTCCGTGGTGCCGGCCTTCCAGCTGCTGGAGGCCGTGAACAAGGGCACGCTCGACGCCGGTCACGGCGTGGTGGCCTACCACTACGGCAAGAACTCCGCCCTGGCCCTCTGGGGTTCGGGCCCGTCCTTCGGCATGGACCCCAACATGCTGCTGGCCTGGCACTACTACGGCGGCGGCAAGGCCCTGCTGGACGAGATCTACAAGGCCATCAACATGGACGTCGTGTCCTACCTCTACGGCCCCATGCCCACCCAGCCCTTCGGCTGGTTCAAGAAGCCGATCACCAAGGTCGCTGACGTCAAGGGCACCAAGTTCCGTACCGTGGGTCTGGCCGTCGACATGTACACCGACATGGGCGCTGCGGTGAACCCGCTGCCCGGCGGCGAAATCGTGCCGGCCCTGGACCGTGGCCTGATCGACGGCGCCGAGTTCAACAACGCCTCGTCCGACCGCCTGCTGGGCTTCCCCGATGTGGTGAAGAACTGCATGCTGCAGTCCTTCCACCAGTCCGGCGAGCAGTTCGAGATCCTGTTCAACAAGAGCAAGATCAACGCGCTGCCGGCCGAACTCAAGGCCGTGATCGACTACGCCGTGCAGGCGGCCAGCGCCGACATGAGCTGGAAGGCCATCGAGCGCAACTCGGTCGACTACATCGAGCTCAAGAAGGCCGGCGTCAAGTTCTACAAGACCCCGAACTCCGTGCTCCAGGGCCAGCTGGCCTCCTGGGACAAGATCATGGAGAAGAAGGGTGGCGAGAACCCGCTGTTCAAGAAGGTGATCGACTCCCAGCGCGCCTACGCCGAGCGCGCCACCCAGTGGTGGAACGACTACACGGTGGACTTCAAGATGGCCGCCAACCACTACTTCGCCAAGAAGCAGCCGGCCAAGAAGGGCTGATCGGCTAAGCAGCTAAAATCTGCCCTGCCTGGGAGGGCGCTGTGGTGCAAACCATGGCGCCCTCTGTTCATTCTGACCACCTGACCATACCCTGACTGCTAGGATTCCCATGCAGAACTTCCTGCTCGCGGTTGATCGCCTGTCCACCTGGATCGGCAAGATCTTCGCCTGGACCGCCCTCATCCTCACCCTCACCATCAGCTGGGAAGTGTTCTCGCGCTACGTGCTGAACAAACCCCATGCCTGGATGCTGGATTTCCAGATCATGCTCTACGGCACGCTCTTCATGACGGCCGGTGCCTACACCCTGGCCAAGAACGGCCATGTGCGTGGCGATGTGCTCTATGGCTTCTTCAAGCCGCGCACCCAGGCCACGATCGACCTCATCCTCTATTTCGTCTTCTTCCTGCCCGGCATCACCGCACTGACCTGGGCCGGCTGGACCTATTTCTCCGAGGCGCTGGCCATCCGGGAACAGACCTTCTCGGCCGACCCGCTGCCCATCTATCCTTTCAAGTTCGTGATCCCGCTGGCCGGCGGCATCCTGCTGCTGCAGGGCATCGTCGAGATCATCCGCTGCATCCAGTGCATCCGTGATGGCGAGTGGCCCAAGCGCGAGGAGGACGTGGAGGAAGTGGACGTCGACAAACTCAAGGAAATGGTGCACGTGAAAGACGAAGACATCCAGGCGCTGGACAAGTACGTTGCGAAGGAAGGCGCCCAGAAATGAAACTCCGCAAAGAACTCTGGTTCGGCTTCAGCCTCATGGGGCTGATCGTGATCGCCGCAATCGCGATGCTGGTGGGCGCCGAGAAGATCACCAACGGCCACATCGGCCTGCTCATGCTCTCGCTGGTCGTCGTGGCCATCATGCTGGGCTTCCCCACCGCCTTCACCCTGATGGGCATGGGCATGATCTTCACCTGGATCGCCTATGAGGAAAACACGCAGAAGACGCTCGACCTGATGGTGGCCTCGGCCTTCAAGGTCATGAGCAACGACGTGCTGATCTCGATCCCCCTGTTCGTGTTCATGGGCTATCTGGTCGAGCGCGCGAACCTGATCGAAAAGCTCTTCAAGAGCCTGCACCTGGCCCTGGTGCGCCTGCCGGGCGCGCTGGCCGTGGCCACGCTGGTGACCTGCGCCGTGTTCGCCACCGCCACCGGCATCGTCGGTGCCGTGGTCACGCTGATGGGTCTGCTGGCCCTGCCGCAAATGCTGCGCTCGGGCTACGACGTCCGGCTCTCGGCCGGTGCCATCACGGCCGGCGGCTGCCTGGGCATCCTCATTCCGCCCTCGGTGATGCTCATCGTCTATGGCGCGACCGCCGGTGTCTCGGTGGTGCAGCTCTACGCCGGTGCCTTCTTCCCGGGCCTCATGCTGGCCGGCCTGTACATCCTGTACGTGATCATCCTGGCCAAGCTCAAGCCCAAGATGGCGCCTCCGCTGCCCGAGGCCGAGCGCTTCGTGCCGCTGCCGCCCCTGCTCGAAAAAGTGGCGCCCGCGCACTCGGCCCGCATCTTGCCCGCGCTGCTCAAGGCGCTCAAGGGCCAGCGCAATGCCGAGGTGCCCACGAGCTACCTGCTCAAGCAGCTGGGCGTGGTCCTGCTGCCGCTGCTGGTGTTCGTGTTCGTGGCGCTGTGGAGCTACAGCAGCGTGACCGCCCCCCAGGTGGTCGAGGAC
>JAYNNS010000281.1:3771-4192 GCA_038112835.1 Curvibacter sp.
AAAAAGTATGTGAAAAGCGCCTAGAGCCTGGCCGAGCCCGGCGCGGCGTCCGAAGCTGCCGCCACGGCCGAGCCCGAGGTGCGCAGCGCGCCCCTGGGCTTCTGGATCGGCCTGGGTGTGGGCGCCCTGGCGCTGGCGCTCTACTACGCGCTGCTGAGCTTCACGCGCTTCGAAGTGTTCAAGATGCTGCTGACCAGCTTCTTCCCGCTGCTTATCCTGATCCTGGCGGTGCTGGGCTCCATCGTGATGGGCCTGGCCACGCCGACCGAGGCGGCGGCCGTGGGCGCCCTGGGCGGCTTCCTGCTGGCGGCGGCCTACAAGCAGCTCACGCTCAACGTCGTCAAGGAAAGCGTGTTCCTGACCGCCAAGACCTCAGCCATGGTGTGCTGGCTCTTCGTCGGCTCGGCCATCTTCTCCGCCG
>JAYNNS010000282.1:0-2150 GCA_038112835.1 Curvibacter sp.
GCGCGACCCGGCCATCTACCGCATCCGCCGCGCCACGCACCACAACACGGGCGACAAGTGGTGCATCTACCCCATGTACACCTTCGCCCACCCCATCGAGGACGCGCTGGAGTACATCACCCACAGCATCTGCACGCTGGAGTTCGAAGACCAGCGCCCCTTCTACGACTGGGCGCTGGAGCGCATCGTGCCCATCCTGCGCGCGCCGCAGTTCGAGCAGGCCAAGAAACTGATCGACAAGATCGAAGGCCAGGGCCTGGAAGCGCAGAAGGAATTTGCCCTGCACTGCTTCAACCGCGCCGACAAGCTCTTTGCCAGCGAGGCCGAAGCGAAAATGCGCGCGCTCTTCGCCAAGTGGGAACATGACCGCAGCGCCGTGCTGCAAGACCTGCCCGCCTTCTTCGCCCTGCTGAAGAAAGAGACCGCGCAGTTCACCCCCCTGCTGGCCCACGCCCTGGACGGCCAGCGCCCCAACGTCTTCCTGCTGCCGCACCAGCATGAGTTTGCGCGCCTCAACCTCACCTATGTCATCACCAGCAAGCGTAAGCTGGCCCAGCTGGTGAGCGAAGGCCGCGTCAGCGGCTGGGACGACCCGCGCATGCCCACCATCGTCGGCCTGCGCCGCCGCGGCTACACGCCCCAGAGCATCCAGATGTTTGCGGAGCGCATCGGCGTGACCAAGGACTACTCCTGGATCGACTACGCCACGCTGGACGGCTGCCTGCGCGAAGACCTGGAAAACCGCGCCCACCGCGGCATGGCCGTGCTGGATCCGGTGAAACTGGTGCTGACCAACTGGGCCGAGGCCTTTGGCAGCGAGAGCTACACCGAGGTCTGCACCCAGCCCGCCCTGCCGCACGTGGCGGAGGGCCAGCCCGCGCCGCCTGCGCGCGAGTTCCTGATCGGCCGCGAGGTCTGGATCGAACGCGAAGACTTCGAAGAAGTGCCGCCCAAGGGCTACAAGCGCTTGTTCCCCGGCAATGTGGTGCGCCTCAAGGGCGGCTACGTGATCGAGTGCACGGGCTGCGCGCGCGATGCGGCAGGCAACGTGACCGAAGTGCACGCCAAGGTCATCCCCGGCACCAAGAGCGGCACGCCGGGCGCCGACAGCGTCAAGGCCAAGGCCGCCATCACCTGGGTGGCCGTGGCCGACGGCGTGGCCGCCGAGGTGCGGCTCTACGACCGTTTGTTTACCGACCCGCAGCCCGACGCGGGTGGCAAGGACTTCCTGGCCGCGCTGAACCCGGACAGCCTCAAGACCGTCACCGCCTATGTGGAGCCCTCACTGGCCCGGGCCGAGGCGGACGACAAGTTCCAGTTCGAGCGGCATGGCTACTTTGTGGCGGACCGCAAGGATCATGTGCCGGGTAAACCCGTCTTCAACCGGGTGACCGGATTGAAGGATAGTTGGGGGAAATAACAAAGTATCGACTGACCAATGGGTTCATCAGGAATGACCCACCACGGCTCCGCCAAGCTAGGGGTTAATCAATCATGCAAGATAAGTTTGAACTTGGCGCAATTGACGGGAGTGCTGCCTATCGCCTCGCGAGTCAGGTCGTCATCCCAAGACTGAAAGTCGAGGTATTCCCTAAAAAGGGGGCCGAACCGTTTAGTCTTCGCGACGAGATCTACGCGATTCTTGCCGATGAGGTAAAGAAGGGGACCATCACCCAAGCTGATCTTGAGACCATCTCTCGAGTGGATTCAAAGGGCGTCAAATCTACGCTCATGTCGCAGACGAGGTACTTTGTACTACGAGTCCTTAAAGATGCCGGTGCCGTCATGTCTTCGGACACTCGCGGCATGTTCATCCTCACTGATGCCGTGAACTTGGAGGAAGAAGAGGATGAGGACGAAGTCGACGGCACGGTGACCGCCGGCTCGATCTACGCTTACACCTTCCCGTCTTTAAACGGCTCCATGATCAAGATCGGAAAGGCATCGGGCAACGTTGAGGATAGAGTTAATCAGCAACTTGGCACTGCGAACCCGGAGGCTCCGACAATCCTCAAAGTCTGGCCATCGACTGATGCCGATGCATTTGAGACAGCCATTCATGGCGTGTTAAAGGCAAGAGGAAAGTGGGTGGTCGCCCCCAGAGCAAGGGAATGGTTCCGGACCACGGTACAAGAAGTCGATACGATCAT
>JAYNNS010000282.1:2160-4159 GCA_038112835.1 Curvibacter sp.
ACTTAACTGGGTTGATGATGATCTCCGGGGCTTGTTTGATGATGACTTCCCTTTTTAGGCCTTTAGAACATGAAAGCCACCTGGAACAACACCGTCATCGCCGAGAGTGACGACACCGTGCTGGTGGAGGGCAACCACTACTTCCCCGAGCACACGCTCAAGCGCGAGTACGTCACCTTCAGCAACCACAAGACCACCTGCCCCTGGAAGGGCGAGGCGCATTACTACAGCCTGCTGGTCAACGGCGACATGCTGCCCGACGCCGTCTGGTTCTACCCCGAGCCCCGCGCCGACGCCCACCTCATCCAGGGCCGCGTGGCTTTCTGGAAGGGCGTGAAGATCGAAGAGTGAGTAGGCAACAGCCGGCTCGACTTGCTTAGAAAATCCTTGTATATTTCTTCTGCGCCCGGACGCCGTTCGGGACCGCTGCTGCGATCTGCACAGCACCATCGGATTGCGTAACGCGTCGATGCCCGCTCTGAGTCCTTATGGCCACCGGGGACACCTTAACCAACGGAGTCCCTTATGAGCAACACAATCCAACTAGTCCCTTCAGTTCCAGTTTCTTCCGCAACGGGAGGTCATCATGGGTGAATGGTCCGACTACTTCGAGGATTTTCCTGACGAGAATCCGGCGAACCAGCCGCAAGACAAGGCGGGAGATGCACTTCGGGCGCGCGTCGCTCGTGAAGCGCGTTACTCGCCTGAACTCTTGGCCAAGATAGCAGAGGAGCGGCAGCGCCGTGAAGCAAAAATGACCGTCCACGTGGAAACCCGCCGCGTGGACGCGCACAGCAGCTGCGTCACTTGCAAGCCGGCCGAGGTTGCGCTGGATCCGGGTCCGGCGGGCACGCTGCGCCGCAAGTGAGCGTGCCGGTGCCGACTCAGTCCTTGCGCGCGTTCGGCCCCTGGCTGGCGTAGACCGCCAGCCGCCACTGCTGCTGCAAGTAATGCAGCTGCGGCAGGTGGATGGAGAACTCGGCCAGGTCCAGCGCTGCGGCTTCTTCGCGGAAGCGTTCGCGCAGGTGCATCAGCTCGCTGGCCAGCTGCACGCGGGCCCGCGCCACGGCACGCAGCGCGGCCGAGCGCAGGGCCTGGTCTTCCGGGGTCTTGCGCAGGGTGGCCGAGGCATTGCGCAGCAGCACCAGCGTGCCCTGCACGGACACGGCCTGGCCCAGCGCCTCGACCAGGCAGCGGCGGCCGGCGGGGGTGAAGTCCAGCGTGCGGGTGACGGGGTGGTCGGCGCGCTGCGCGTCGCACACCCGGTAGCGCGCCTCGTCCTGTTGCTCCAGCGCCTGCCGGCGGGCCTGCCAGCCGGGCGCCGTGGCGTTGTCGGCACGGGCCACCGCGGGCGCGACCAGCGCGATGGCGGTCACCAGCAGGACGATGGACTTCATGACAGGCTCCCGTGATACTTGTGCGCCCAGTATGGAAGGCGCGCTGGCATCTAGCATCCCCCCGCCCGTGCACAGTTCACGGCGCGGCGCGGAATCGCTGCCAACTTTTACCGCTTTGGCCGGCAGGCCGCGCTGCCCTGGACAGGGCGCCGCGTCCGCGGTGCCGGCCGGGCCGCGCCGGCGCGTTGAATAATCGCGGGCATCCGCCGCCCCCCCGCCATGGCCCGCCGCCCGCACTACCACGTCTATGTGATCGAGCTCTCGAAGCAAGTGCTCGACGAGCCACGCTTTCGCAAGCGCAACCCGGGCTATGTGGAGGGCCGGCCCTGCGTCTATGTGGGCATGACGGGCCTGGACCCCGATGTGCGCTTCGACAAGCACAAGGCCGGCATCCAGGCCAACCGCTACGTCACGCAATACGGCCTGCGCCTGCTGCCCGATCTCTACGAGGGCTTCAACCCCATGCGCTACGACGAGGCGCAGGCGCGCGAGGTCGAGGGCCAGCTCCACGCGCACCACCAGCAGATGGCCCGCCGGCTCGACGCGGTCGACCCGGCGATGCGCGAGACGTTTATGAAGCTGCAGGAGGAGCAGGGGCGGCT
>JAYNNS010000283.1:0-1974 GCA_038112835.1 Curvibacter sp.
GGCTGCGGGGTCTTATTTGACGCGCTCGATTTCCGCCCCGATGGCCGCCAGATTGGCTTCCTTGAGGTCGTAACCCCTATCGAGGTGATAGATACGATCGACCACGGTCTCGCCCTCAGCCACCAGGCCGGCAATGACCAGGCTGGCCGAGGCGCGCAGGTCGGTCGCCATGACAGTCGCGCCCGAGAGCTGCGCCACCCCCTCGACCACGGCCACCTTGCCGTCGATCTGGATCTTCGCACCCAGGCGCACGAGCTCGTTGACGTGCATGTAGCGGTTCTCGAAGATGGTCTCGGTCACCTTGGCCGTGCCCTGGGCGATGCAGTTGAGCGCCATGAACTGGGCCTGCATGTCGGTGGGAAAACCCGGGTATTCGGTGGTGCGGAAGCTCTGCGCCCGCAGGCGACCTTGCGACTGCACGCGGATGCCATCGGGTACAGCCGTGATGGTGGCGCCGGCCGCGACCAGTTTCTCGATCACGGCGTCCAGGTGGTCGGCACGGCCATGCTTGAGCACCACGTCACCGCCCGTGGCGGCCACGGCACAGAGGAAGGTGCCGGCCTCGATGCGGTCGGCCACCACACGGTGGTCGCAGCCGTGCAGCGCCTCCACGCCCTGGATGCGGATGCGGCTCGTGCCATGCCCCTCGATCTTGGCCCCCATGGCGATGAGCATCTCGGCCAGGTCCGGGATCTCGGGCTCCTGCGCGGCGTTCTCGAGGATGGTCTCGCCCTCGGCCAGGGTGGCGGCCATGAGCAGGTTCTCGGTGCCGGTCACGGTGACCATGTCGGTCGTGATGCGCGCACCCTTGAGGCGCTGCTGCCCCTTGGGCAGCTTGGCCAGGATGTAGCCGTGCTCGACCTTGATGTCGGCCCCCATGGCCTGCAGGCCCTTGATGTGCTGGTCCACGGGGCGCGAGCCGATGGCGCAGCCACCGGGCAGCGAGACCGTGGCCTCGCCGAAGCGCGCCAGCAACGGGCCCAGGGCCAGCACCGAGGCGCGCATGGTCTTGACCAGCTCGTAAGGGGCTTCGGGGCTGCTCAGCCTGGACGCGTCGATACGCACCGTGCCGTCCTGGCCCTGCTCCACCGCCACGCCCATGTTGCGGATCAGCTTGAGCATGGTGGCCACGTCCTGCAGGCGCGGCACATTGCGCAGCGTGACAGGCTGCGCGGCCAGCAGGGCCGCGCACAGCTCGGGCAGGGCCGCGTTCTTGGCGCCGGAAACCGGCACCTCGCCATGCAGCTCGCGCCCGCCGCGGATCAGCAGTTTGTCCATCTGTGTTTACTGGGCTTGCGCCGCCCATTCGGCCGGCGTGTAGGTTTTCATGGAAAGGGCATGCACCTCGTCGGTGTGCATCTTCTGGCCCAGCGTGGCGTAGACGCGCTGGTGGCGCTGGATGGGGCGCTTGCCCTCGAACTCCGACGACACGATGGTGGCATACCAGTGGCGGCCGTCGCCCGTGAGCTCGATGTGCTCGCAGGAGAGGCCGGCGACGATGAGGGATTGCAGTTCGTCAGCAGTCATGGTGTCTTTCCCCGGCTCAACCACGGATCTTGTAACCGATGCGCAGCAGATGCACGGCCAGGCCGCCCACGGCCAGCAGGGCCGCGCCCACGATGGCCAGGCTCAGCCAGGGCGAGACGTCGCTGACGCCGAAGAAACCGTGACGGAAGCCGTCGATCATGTAGAAGAAGGGATTGAGATGGCTCACGCCCTGCCAGAAGGCCGGCAGCGAATGGATGGAATAGAACACGCCGCTGAGGAAGGTCATGGGCATGATGAGGAAGTTCTGGAAGGCGGCCAGCTGGTCGAACTTCTCGGCCCAGAGCCCGGCGATCAGGCCCAGCGTGCCCAGCAGGGCCGCACCCAGAATGGCAAACAGCAGCACCCACAGCGGCGACACCACTGCCAGTTCCGTAAACCACACCGAGGCCAGCAGCACGCCTGAGCCCACGACCAGGCCGCGCAGCA
>JAYNNS010000283.1:1984-4159 GCA_038112835.1 Curvibacter sp.
CCTCGGCGACGTCCGAGGTCTGCACGATCCCGGCCGCCGTCGCCGCGGCCTTCTCGCGCGCAAACTGGCGCCGGTTCACCGCGAGCGTCACGAGCAGGATGAGCGCGTAGAGCGCGAGCAGCACCCACAGCGGCGCGACCACGGTGAGCTCGGTGAACCAGATCGTGACCAGCAGCACGCCCGAGCCCACGACCAGGCCGCGCAGCACCGAGGAGCCCACGTAGGCGAAGAACCAGGCCCAGTGCGACAGCGGCGTGAGCAGCAGGAAGACCAGGTTGCCCATGATCTTGCTCTGGATCAGCGAGGACGAGCTGTTGGCGAAGGCGTTCTGCAATACGCTCATCATCACCAGGCCGGGAACCAGGAAGGCGGTGTAGCTGATGCGGTCGTAGACCTTGACGTGGTCCTCGAGCACATGGCCGAAGATCAGCAGGTAGAGCACGGCCGTGAGCACGGGCGCCGCGATGGTCTGGAAGCTGACCTTCCAGAAGCGCAACACTTCCTTGTAGAGCAGGGTCTGCCAGCCGTTCATTTACCGGCCCCCACGCTTGTCGCTTCGCGTACTGCGCTGCCCCCCGAGGGGGCCTCCGCGCCTTGGGACGGCCCTTCGGCGCTGACCTTCCCTCCCATGACCTCGAGGAAGACATCCTCCAGGTCAGCCTTGGTGATCTCCACGTCGTCCACCGTCACGCCCGATTCGCGCACGGCGGCCAGATAGCTCTCGATCTCGCGCGCGTCATGCGCGGGAAACTGCACCACACGCCCGGTGACGCGCGCACGCGCAGCCAGGGCCGCCGGCAATTCACCTTCGATCTTCATGCGCAGGACATGGCTGGAAGCGGCCTTGAGCAGTTCGCTGGTGCGCTCCAGCGCCACCACCCTGCCGGTCTTGAGCATGGCGATGCGATTGCACAGGGCCTCGGCCTCCTCGAGGTAATGCGTGGTCAGCAGCACCGTATGGCCCTGCTTGTTGAGCCGGGAGACAAAGGCCCAGAGGGTCTGGCGCAGCTCCACGTCCACGCCGGCCGTGGGTTCGTCGAGCACGATGACCGGCGGCTTGTGCACCAGGGCCTGGGCCACCAGCACGCGACGCTTCATGCCGCCCGAGAGCTGACGCATATTGGCATTCGCCTTGTCGGCCAGACCCAGGCTCTCGAGCAGTTCGTCGATCCAGGCCTCGTTGTTCTTCACACCGAAATAGCCGGACTGGATGCGCAGCGTCTCGCGCACGTTGAAGAAGGGGTCGAAGACCAGCTCCTGCGGCACCACGCCAAGCTGCCGGCGCGCCTGGGCGTAATCGGCCTGCACGTCGTGGCCGAGCACGGCCACACGACCGCTGCTGGCGCGCACTAGGCCGGCTAAGATGCTGATCAGGGTGGTCTTGCCCGCGCCATTGGGGCCCAGCAGGCCGAAGAACTCGCCCGGCTCGATGTCCAGGCTGACATCGTCGAGTGCGGCGAACGTGGCGCCCTTGGGGCCGCGGGCCAGCGGGTAGTACCGGGAGACGGACTGGAAGGAGATAGCGGGCATGGAAGTCCGCCATTTTAGCCGGCGCCCCGCCGGCACGCAGGCCGCGCTCAGGCCGGCAGCAGCAGCCCGTCCACGCCGTAGAGGCGGGCTAGGTCGGTGATACGGGAAGAAAGGTTGCGCAGTTCGAACGCCTTGCCCTGCGCCAGGCTCTGGCGCCGGAACTCCAGCAGCACCGACAGGGCCGAGGAATCGAAGCGCTGCAAGGCGGCGGCATCGACCACCACGGCCGACCCGGACTGCGAGGGCAGGCCCTGGACCAGCATGCGCAGGCAGGCCGTGGCCTGCCTGTGGGTCAGTTCGGCGGGGAGCACCAGCATGTTCAGGCCTTCTTGGCGTTGGCCTTGTTGCGCTCGACCAGCGAGGCGATCAGGCCGTCGATGCCGCGGGCATTGACCTCCTGGGCGAACTGGCTGCGGTAGGTCTCGACCAGCCAGACGCCCATCACATTGAGGTTGTAGATCTTCCAGCCCCGGCCCTCGCCCGGGGTCTTCTCCAGCCGGTAGTCGAGCTGGATGGGCTCGGGATTCCCTTGGCCACGGACCTCGGTGCGCACCACGACCTCCTTGTCCTCGGGCGCAGCACGCATGGGCTTGGCGGTGACGGTCATGTCATTGACCTGGGCCAGGGCGCCGGCATAGGTGCGCA
>JAYNNS010000284.1:0-4132 GCA_038112835.1 Curvibacter sp.
TTACCGTATGGCCGTGGCCTGCGGCGTCAAGGTGCTGCGTTTTTCCATCGGCTTCGGCCAGACCCTGCTGCGCTGGCAGCCCAAGGGTTCGCCGACCGAGTTCGTGCTCTGCGCCTTCCCGCTGGGCGGCTATGTGCGCATGCTGGACGAGCGCGAGGCGCCGGTGGATCCGGCCGAACGCCACCTGGCCTTCAACACCCAGCCGCTGCGCGCGCGCGCGCTCATCGTGGCGGCGGGGCCGCTGGCCAACCTGTTGCTGGCCGTGCTGCTGTATGCGGTGGTCAACTGGGGCGGCGTGCAGATGGCCGCGCCCGTGCTGGGCCCGCCCGCGGCGACTTCGGTGGCCGAGCGGGCCGGCTTCACGGGCGGCGAGCGCGTGCTGCGCGCCGGCTTCGAAGGCCAGGACCTGCGGGAGATCGTGGCCTTCGAGGATCTGCGCTGGTTGCTGACCCGGGCCGCGCTCGAAGGGCGCGATGTGCGCCTGGTGCTGGCCGGTGAACGCGGTCGCGGCAAGGTCGAGCGCCTGCTGCCGCTGGCGGCCCTGGACGCCCGCGATGCGGATGCCAGCCTGCTGGAGCGCATCGGCATCGTCGCGCCGCTGAGCCGGCCCGAGATCGGCGAGGTCATGCCGGGCGGGGCAGCGGAGCGGGCCGGTCTGCGCCCGGGCGATCTGATCCTCGGTGCGGGCGGCACGGCCATCTCCGACGGCCGCCAGCTGCGCGAGGCGATCCGCAACGCGGTGCGCGACGGGCAAGCCCTGACCATGACCTGGCGCCTGCAGCGCGACGGCCAGCTGCTTGAGCTTGCGGTGCAGCCCGATGCGGTGCAGCAGGGCGGGGCGCTGATCGGCCGCATCGGCGCCTACGTCGGTGTGCCTCCCGAGATGGTCACCGTCCAGTACGGTCCGCTGGACGGCGTCTGGCAGGGCGTGGTCAAGACCTGGGAGGTCTCGGTGCTGACGCTGCGCACCCTGGGGCGCATGCTGGTGGGCGAGGCCTCGCTCAAGAACCTCAGCGGCCCCCTGACGATCGCGGACTACGCGGGTCGCTCGGCCAGCCTCGGCCTGACGTCCTATCTCGTCTTCCTGGCCCTGATCAGCGTGAGTCTGGGTGTGCTCAACCTGCTGCCCTTGCCCGTCCTCGATGGCGGGCACCTGATGTATTATCTTTGGGAGGGTGTGACCGGCCGGCCTGTTTCCGAGGCGTGGCTCGATCGCCTGCAACGTGCCGGCGTGGTCGTGCTGGCGCTCATGATGTCCATCGCGCTCTTCAATGACGTCTCCCGTCTCCTCGGCTGAATGCCTGTCTTTCCCGGCACGGTGCGGCCGCCTTTCAAGTTGATCGATGCATTGCAAACGTTTTAGCCTGCGCGCCGTCTCCCTGGCCGCTGCCCTGCTGCTGGCTGCGCAGATGGCCTGGGCCGCCGACCCCTTCAAGATCCGGGACATCCAGGTCGAGGGCCTGCAGCGCGTGGAGCCGGGCACGGTGTTCGCCTCGCTGCCCGTGCGCGTGGGGGACACCTACAACGACGACAAGGGCACGGCCTCGATCCGTGCGCTGTTCGCGCTCGGGCTGTTCACCGATGTGCGGCTGGAGATCAACGGGGATGTGCTGGTGGTGGTGGTGCAGGAGCGCCCCAGCGTGGCCAGCCTGGAATTCATCGGCACGCGCGAGTTCGACAAGGACGTGCTCGCCAAGGCGCTCAGGGACATCGGCCTGGCCGAGGGGCGCCCCTTCGACAAGGCTCTGCTCGACCGGGCCGAGCAGGAGCTCAAGCGCCAGTACATCAACAAGAGTCTCTACGCGGCCGAGGTCGTGACCACGGTCACGCCGGTCGAGCGCAACCGGGTCAGCCTGGCCTTCACGGTCAGCGAGGGCGAGCCGGCGCGCATCAGCGAGATCCGCGTCGTCGGCAACAAGGTGTATCCCGAGTCCACCCTGCGCAACCTGTTCGAGCTCGACACCGGCAACTGGATGAGCTGGTACACCAAGTCCGACCGCTACTCGCGCGCCAAGCTCAACGCCGATCTCGAAACCCTGCGCTCCTACTATCTGGCGCGCGGTTACCTGGAGTTCCGCGTCGACTCGACCCAGGTCGCCATGTCACCCAACAAGCAGGACATGAGCATCACGATCAACGTGACCGAGGGCGAGCGTTTCGTGGTCTCGTCCGTGCGTCTGGAAGGCAACTACCTCGACCGCGAGGACGAATTCAAGGCCCTGGTCACCATCCGCCCCGGCGAGGCCTACAACGCCGACCAGGTGGCGGCGACCGTCAAGGCCTTCACGGAGTACTACGGCCGCTTCGGCTACGCCTTTGCCCGGGTGCAGCCCGTGCCCGAGATCGACCGCAGCACCAACCGCGTGAGCCTGGTGCTGCAGGCCGATCCCTCGCGCCGGGCCTATGTGCGGCGCGTGAACATCGCCGGCAACAACCGCACCCGCGACGAGGTGATCCGGCGTGAATTCCGCCAGTACGAATCCTCCTGGTACGACAGCGACAAGATCACCCTGTCGCGCAACCGGGTCGACCGGCTGGGCTATTTCGAGATGGTCAACGTGGAGACCAGCGAGGTGCCGGGCACGGCCGACCAGGTGGACCTGAACCTGCAGGTCAAGGAGCGGCCCACGGGCAGCCTGACGCTGGGCGCGGGCTTTTCCAGCACGGAGGGCCTGGGTCTGCAGTTCGGCATCAACCAGCAGAACGCCTTCGGCAGCGGCAACTCGCTGGGCATCCAGATCAACACCAGCAAGATCAACCGCGTTGTCGTGCTGAGCACCACCGATCCCTATTTCACCCAGGACGGGGTCTCGCGCACCTTCGACATCTACCACCGCGTGGCGCGCCCCTACCTGAGCACCAGCAGCTACGCGCTGGAGACCACCGGCTCGAGCCTGCGCTTCGGCATCCCCTTCACCGAGCGCGACACCGTCTACCTGGGCGGCGGCATCGAGCGCACGACCGTCGTGCCCGGCACCTACCTGCCCGTGGCCTACCAGAACTATGCCGACCAGTTCGGCTTCACCAGCACGGCCTATCCCCTGACCGCCGGCTGGGGACGGGACAACCGTGACAGCGCGCTGGTGCCCACCGCGGGCAACTACCAGCGCCTGACCGCGGAGTGGAGTTCGATCGGCGAGGTGCGCTACATCCGCAGCACCTACCAGTACCAGCACTACTTCCCGCTGACCAAGCAGTACACCTTCGCCTTCAACGGCGAGCTGGGCCTGGGCAAGGCCATCGGTGACCGGCCCTATCCGCTGTTCAAGAACTTCTACGGTGGCGGCCTGGGCTCCCTGCGCGGTTTTCAGCCCGGCAGCCTGGGGCCGCGTGACAGCACCACGGGTCTGAGCTACGGCGGTCCGAAGCGGGTCTTCTTCAATTTCGAACTGCAGGCGCCCTTCCCGGGCGTCGGCAACGACCGCACGCTGCGCATGTACGGTTTTGTCGCCACCGGCAACGTCTTCGGACCGGACGAGTCCATCGATCCCGCCACCATCCGCGCCGCGGCCGGTGTGGGCATCAGCTGGATCTCCCCCATGGGCCCCCTGCGTCTGGCCTTTGCGCGTCCCATCCGCAAATTCGATGGCGATAGAATGCAATTTCTGCAATTCCAGATTGGGACCTCATTCTGATGAAGTACTACCCCCGAACTGCCACGCTTCTGCTGGGCCTGAGCATGCTGGCCATGCCGGCGCTGGCCCAGGAGTTCCGGCTGGGCTTCGTCAGCCTGGACCGCATCATCAAGGAAGCGGTGCCGGCCAAGAACGCGCAGACCAAGCTGGAGCAGGAGTTCTCCAACCGGGAAAAGGACCTGCAGGCCCAGGGCGTGACGCTCAAGAACATGGCCGACCAGCTGGAGCGCGAGGCGCCCACGCTGTCCGAGAGCCAGCGTGCCAACCGGCAGAAGCAGCTGATCGAGCTGGACCGGGATTTCCAGCGCAAGCGCCGCGAATTCCAGGAAGACCTGAACACCCGCCGCAACGAGGAACTGCAGCAGGTCTTCGAGCGCGCCAATCGCGTGGTCAAGCAGGTGGCCGATTCCGAAAAGTACGACCTGATCCTCCAGGAGGCGGTCTACGTCAACCCCAGGCACGACATCACCGACAAGGTGATCCGCGCGCTCAACGCC
>JAYNNS010000285.1:0-4044 GCA_038112835.1 Curvibacter sp.
CCGCGTGTAGACCTGGGTCGTGCTGATGTTGGCGTGGCCCAGCAGCTCCTGCACTGCGCGCAGGTCGCTGCTCGACTGCAGCACATGGCTGGCAAACGAGTGGCGCAGCATGTGCGGATGCACCGGCGTGGCCAGGCCGGCCTGCAGGCTGCGGCGCTTGAGGCGCTGCCAGACCGATTGCGGCGTGAGCCGGGTGCCATGGCGGCCGATGAAGAGTGCGGGCTGATCGGCGGACACCCCCGCCTGCGGGCGCAGCGCGAGCCAGACCCGCAGGGCCGCCAGCGCCGCCGCCCCCACGGGCACGCTGCGCCGCTTGCTGCCCTTGCCCAGCACCTGGGCTTCGCCGGCTTGCAGGTCGATCCAGCCCCTGGCGCTGGCACTGGCCGCCACGTCCAGGCCCGTGAGTTCACCCACGCGCAGACCGCTGCTGTAGAGCAGCTCGGTCATGGCGGCATCGCGCGCCTGCAGCCAGGGGTCCTCGTCCTCGTCACGGTGTGCGGCGAGCTGCACGGCATCGTCCACGCTCAGGGCCTTGGGCAGGGGCTTGGCGACCTTGGGCGCGCGCACGTCCTGCACGGGATTGCTGCTCACCCGCCCTTCGCGCCCCAGCCAGGCATAGAAGCCGCGCCAGCCCGAAAGAATGAGGGCGATGCCGCGGCCGCTGCGGCCACCGCCATGCAACTGCGCGATCCAGCGCCGCACATGGGCGCTGTGCACCTCCGGCAGGCGCACCTTCGCCTGTGCCGAAAACTCAGCAAGCTTGCGCAAGTCCAGCGCGTAGAGCTCCACGGTGCGCTGGGCCAGACGTTTTTCCACCCGCACATGCTCCAGGTAACACGCGATCAGTTGCTGATCGTCGCTGCCCGGCTGCACAGGCGTGCCCATGCTCACCTCAGACGGGACAAGGCGGCACTCGCCACCTCGGCGATACGCGCCAGGAAATCCGTGCCCATGGTGCTGGTGTAGCGCTGCGCATCGGGCGAGGCCAGCACGATCATGCCGAAGGCCGGTCCGCTGTTGCCCGCTTCCAGCGGACGCAGGGGCAGCAAGGCCAGTGAGACGGCCTGGGTCGGGTGCGGCAGCCACTGGGTGGCCTCGAAGCCCGAGTTGACGCCACAGAAGGGCTCGTGCAGCGAATCGGCGAGCAGGCGCGCATCCTCGCTCACGCCCTGGGCCCAGGGTTCGCCGGCAAACGCCTCGTCCACCCCCCAGAGGCGGATCGCGGTCTGAGGCACGGCGAACTGCAGCTGGATGGAATCGACGATGGCGGCCGGCATCCGGTCTTCCTCTTCCACCAGGAAGAGATCGCGTGCCCAGCGCAGCAGCTTGTCCGACAGCGCGAGGTTGTCGCCGCCATGACGGATCATCTCCATCAGCCGCCCCTCGAGCATGCGGATCTTCTCGCGCAGCAACTCGGCCTGGCGCTCCTGCAGGCTCACGGTACGCCGGCTGTGCGGGCTGATCAGGCAGATCTCGGCCAGCAGGTCGGCCTGACGCTCGAAGAAGGCAGGGTTGCCGCGCAGGTAGTTGGCGATGTCTTGTTCGGTCATGGCTGGGGTTTCACTTCAAATCAGGTATGTCGACTTCGCCCTGGAAGACCATAGCGGCCGGGCCGGTCATGAAAACCGGCTGCCCGGCACCCGCCCATTCGATGGTCAGCACGCCGCCGCGCGTCTGCACGTCCACGCGGGCGTCGAGCAGCCCCAGGCGCATGCCCGCCACCGCGGCCGCACAGGCCCCGGTGCCACAGGCCAGGGTCTCGCCGGCGCCACGCTCCCAGACGCGCAGCTTCACCTGCACGCGATCGACAATCTGCAGAAAGCCGGCGTTGACGCGGCGCGGGAAACGCACATGGTTTTCGATCAGGGGCCCTTGCGTGCGCACGGGCGCGGCCTCCACATCCGCCACCAGCTGCACGGCGTGCGGGTTGCCCATGGAAAGCACGGCCAGCGGCACGGTCAGCCCGTCGACCGGCACCGGCCAGGTCTGCCAGGCACCGCGGGCCACCGGGCTCAGGCCGCTGCCGTCAAAAGGCACGCGCTCCGGCTCGAACACGGGTGCCCCCATGTCCACGGTGACGCGGCCGTCGACCGTGAGGCGCGGCTCGATCACGCCGCCCAGGGTCTGCACGCGGATGCGGTCCTTGCCCGTGAGGCCGGCGTCGTGGACGTAGCGGGCGAAACAGCGCGCGCCATTGCCGCACTGCTCGACCTCGCTGCCGTCGGCGTTGTGGATCACATACTCGAAATCGATGCCGGGCGCCGGGGCCGGGCGCACGCTGAGGATCTGGTCGGCGCCGACGCCGAAGTGGCGGTCGGCCAGCCAGCGGTACTGGGCCGGGGTCAGCCCTCCGGGCACGCTGGGGCCGCGGGTCTCGTCGAGCACGACGAAGTCATTGCCCGCACCCTGCATCTTGGTGAAGCGGATACGCATGGCCGCAAATTATCCGCCCATTCCCCGCGTATGCTGGAGGCTGTACACGCCGATTCTTCCACCCTCTCACGGGAAAACAACGATGCGACTGCCCGACTGGACCCCCGAACGCAAACCCCAACCCGCCGAACTCGTGGACGCCATCAAGGCGCGCCGCGGCGGCACCCTGATCAACCTGGACAAGGCCCTGCTCTGGAGCGAGCCGCTGGCGCGCGGCTGGAACACCTACTTGCGCGCCGTGCGCACCGAACTGCCCACCAGCCGCCGGCTGCGCGAGCTCGGCATCTGCACCGTAGCCCTGCTCACGGGCGCGCACTACGAGTACCACCACCACGCGCCCGACTTCCTGGCCGCCGGCGGCAGCCAGGCCCAGCTCGACGCGCTGCAGGCCTTCGTGCGCCGGGACCCGCGCGGCATGCCCACCAACCCGGCGCTGGATGAGCTGGACCGGCTCGTCATCCGTTACGCCGCCCAGATGACGCTGGACGTCCAGGTGAGTGACGAGGTCTTCGACGCCCTGCGCCGGCATTTCGACGAGACCGGCCTCGTCGAGCTCACGAGCGCGATCGCCACCTACAACATGGTGGCCAGATTCCTGGTCGCGCTGCAGATCAGCCCGGAGGCATAGCACACCCCCTTGCAGGGGGGCAACGCCAGCGGCCCGGCGAAGCCGGATCCACGGCGTTGCACGCTCTTCCCCTGGCCGAACTTCGCCGCCGGTCCTCGCCCACGGCGAAACGCTGCCCCTCGGGGGCAGGGCGCGACACGCCAGGCAGCGACCGTGGCGGCCCTATCCGTCAGCTCAGTCAGGCTTGATGTCGTTGTCCTTGACGACCTTGGCCCAGATGTCCATCTGGCGCTCGATGAAGGCCTGGCCGGCCTGCGGCGTGCCGCCCAGCACGTCGATGCCCTGGCCCGCCAGGCGCTGCGCCACCTCGGGGTTCTTCATGATCTTGTTGATCGCCTCGTTCATGCGCTGCACGACGGGGGCCGGCGTCTTGGCCGGGGCCAGCACGGCCCACCAGGCGGGCGCCTCGAAGCCGGCAAAGCCGCTCTCGGCGATGGTCGGCACCTCGGGCAGCTGGCGCGCGCGCTGGCTGGTCGTGACCGCGAGCGGGCGCAGGCGCTTGCTGTCCACGTGCGGCTTGACCACGAAGACCGAGCCGATGGCCAGCGGCACATGGCCGGCGACGGCGTCGTTCATCAGCGGGCCCCCGCCCTTGTAGGGCACGTGCACGAAGTTCAGGTTGTTGTTCTTGCCCAGCAGCGCCATGGCCAGATGGCCCAGGCTGCCCGAGCCGATGGTGCCGTAGCTCGCGCCCTTGGGGCCCTTGGCCGCGGCCAGCACATCGGCCAGGGTCTTGAACTCCGAGCCTGCGGGCGTGGCCAGCACCATGGGCGAAGTCCCCACGACGATGACCGTGCTCAGGTCCTTGCGTGTATCGAAGGGCAGGTTGGGCATCAGCGCCGGGTTCACGCCATGCGTGTCGAAGACCACGGCAAAGGTGTAGCCATCGGGCGCGGCCGCCGCCACCTGGGCCGCACCGATGGAGCCCGGGGCACCGCCCTTGTTCTCGACGATCACGTTCTGGCCCAGCTCCTGCTGCAGGT